>DATCDZ010000188.1:0-16567 GCA_036510395.1 Verrucomicrobiia bacterium | reverse complement strand
AACTGTTTTAACCACCAGGACACCAAGGCACAAAGATACGGATTTCACGGATATAACCTGAAAATCTGCGCACATCTGTGAAATCTGCAGATTCAAAGCGCAAAATAATGTCAGAGCCTCCTCACGCCGGCTGCCACGGATCATGGAATCCCTCTGCGGCCAAACTTGGTGACTTCGCGCCTTTGATGGTTGGACCTCTTTCTTCCGGTGGTTGCGTGTCCTGACTTGAGATGCGAGTGCCCCATGCCATTACAGTTTTTGGACATTTCGTGACATGAAGAAGCGACGTTGTTATATGAGGACATGGCTTCGTCATATAAAGAAATGGCTTTGTCATATAGCGCCATGACTTTGTGATATGGGCATATGATTTCCCTGCATGACGAAGCGCTTTTTCTGCATGACGAAGGCGCTGTGTCATATGTGGCGGTCGTTTCTTTATATGTGGAGCAGTCTCGTCATATAACGAAATGACCACTTTATATGGAAAAATGGCGCCGTCATATAAAGAAATAGTTTCGTCATATAAAGAAATGACGGCTTCATACAGGAACAGGCTTTTCCGAACCCGTTTCCGAAGATCGCCGCCAGATTTCGCCCTCAAAATAGTCGTTCCGACCTGAAAAGACGGGTGTTTTCCGAGATAGCATTAATTTTAATACTATAAGTTAATTTTAGTAATACATAGTTTTTATTTAGCAGTAATTATCATTGGCACGCTGGTTGCTTGTTGAGATGACGTTCGGTTCGGGAAACAAAAACAAACAACAAACGAATGAAGCAGTAAAAACAAAATGAAAATAACGGAAAGAAAAATAATATGATAATCAAACCATCAATACAGTGGCTGAATACCGACGGTGATCCGCTTTTGGGCAATGACGTCAGCGTCATCCTGCTGGGTCTGGCCAATAACGTCTTGATCTACGCGACGCCCTCGCCGGCTTTGCCGGTGATCCAGGCGGCGCTGGATGACTTTTCCGCGACCCTGGCAGCCGCAGCGGACGGCGGGACTTCCGCCACCTCAAGAAAGAAAAACAAGAGGCTGATTCTTACCGGCCTGATGCGGCAGCTTGCCAGCTATATTGCCGTGGCCTGCAAGGGGGACATGACCAACCTGCTCTTGAGCGGTTTTCCCGTCCAAAAGCCGGTGCGCACATCCGTCGGGCCGTTGCCCGCCCCGCAAAATCTCATCCTCACCCATGGAATGTTGAGCGGCGAGCTTGACGCCAGGGTCAACCCGGTCTTTGGCGCGTCCACCTACAACTGGACCTGCACGGCCAACACACCGGGCGCGGTGCCGCAAACCGCCCAGACCACGGCGGCCGGCAATGCGTTCAGCGGCCTGACGCCGGGCGTGTCCTACACCATCATGGCCAATGCGGCCGGCGCCGCCGGCCCAAGCAAGTGGAGCAGCCCGGCCAGCCAGTTCGCCACCTAAACTGAAATCCCGAACCTTTCACAATCAGGGCGCGCCGGACAAATCCAGCGCGCTCTTTTTTTGGCATCCTCCCGGTTTCAAATGGTGGATGTGCCGCAGCAGCCGTGCATCGTCTTGGGCGCGCGAACCGGGTGGATCAGCGTCAATGCCCGGAGATGGCGCGTAATTGTTTTGGGTAACTTTCTGAGGTGCATTTGAATGTTCAAGGTTCCCGAAGCCCTCGTGAACGGACACCGGCTGGACGGAGAACTTTTGTTACTTCGTCCGCCCGCCGGTGGCAGCGTGAATGACCGCGTCGAAGGCCGGCTTGGGTCGATCGTTGCCGTCGAACAGCAGCGGGGTGGCACCTCTAAGCCATGTCACGCTATCATTTACGCCCCAGAAAGTCACGACCTTCACGGATTTGTGCTTGAGGAACGCCTTGAACAGCGCGGAATACTCATCGGCGAGACGTTGATCGGAGTTGCTTACGAGGCCACCTCCCGTCATCGTTGACATATTAGCGACATCCGCCCCGGTATTGCGCTGGCCTCCCTGCGAATTGTTGACATCGAGTTCGGTGATGTGGATGGGCAATCCGAGCTGATCGAGATCCGTCAACATCCGGTCTTCCTGCTCAAAGGTTGGAGAACCAAGGTGAACGTGTGTCTGCGAGCCTATCGCCATAACCGGGACGCCTTGCGCCTGGAGTGACTTGATCAAAGTAATAAGTTTGTGGCGTTTTGCCGGATTTTCCAAACTATAGTCGTTATAGCGGAGAATCGCGTTCGGATCCGCTTCGTGGGCGTATTGGAAGGCTTTGGCGATGAAGTCCGGCCCGATGATTCGCTCCCAAGTCGAATCCCGCAGGATGTTCGTGCCACCGTCGGCGACCGCCTCGTTCACAACGTCCCAAACCTTGATCTTGCCTTTGTAGCGGCCGACAACGGTCATGATATGGTCATGCATCCGCTGGAGCAATTGATCGCGGGTCGCAGGCGGTCCGCCACCGCCCCGGCCAAACCCTCCGAACCCTCCTCCGAATCCGCCGCCAAAACCGCCCCGCCCGCCAGCGGTTGGCTGGTTGGGATCCCAATTTGCAGGCGGAGGCGCATTGCTCGCTCCGAACACCCAGGAGGGAGTCTGGCTGTGCCAGACCAAGGTGTGTCCGACAATATACATATGGTTGCTGATGCCGAAGTTCACATAGGCATCTGCCGGCCCGAAGTTGTAACCGTTCGAACCTTCATAGGGCTGGATGATTTCCCACTTAAGGTCGTTTTCAGGGGAAGTCTGGTTGAACTGTTGCTTAACGAGGGCAATATCTTTGTCCACCTGTGCCTGGCTCTGGTTGAAGCCCGCTGTGCCGGTCGTAACTGAACGACTGATGGCCACGCCCACATAGAAATGATGTTTGTAAGCGGCCTTGAGCGTCGGTGGCGACTTGGATTTTGTCCCGGTCACGCTAACACAACCGGTCAGCATAACGGCAAGAAGCAGGGCGGTTAGAGCAAAGGAAGTTGTAATAATACGATATTTCATGGAATTACAGGTGGCTTGATTGCCAGTTTTTTCACCGTTCGGCCAATTCGTTGTCCGGCCAAATGTTGTTGTATCTTGATGTTGACAGGAAAATGCCTTTAGGAACATCCATGCAGTGCTCGGCGCACGAAAAAAAGTTGCCTTATCCAGGATATTCATGGTTATACGAATGCTACCATGGTCGCATCGCATATCAAAGCATGAAATGAGGGAATGGATGGGAAAATTCAGACCGCAAATGGATTCTCCCGATAGCTGCGTTCCCGGTATTCAAAGAAATCAAAATCCGCCGGGAGCGCGGTGCCGGCCATATCCTGGCACGCCATGCCCACAAACGCGCCTGTGAAGTTCGGCGTGCCCGGAACGCAGGCTTCGTCGGAGAGGATGCTTGCGTCGAATTGTTGCGGCAGCCAGTGCCAGTCCTGATCCGCGCCTTCCACGCGATACGCAAAGTAGAGCCGCTCGAAATCAATCTCCGCGCGCAGATGCACGGGCTTGCCGGCGGGAATCGGAATGGGCGGCGTGAAGGCGTCGGTCTGCGGCGAGTCGGGCACGCAGGACATCACGCGCAAATGTTTGCCGAGCGTTTCGTCGTGGGAGATGTAGAGGTAATGGAATTTCACGCTGCTGTAATAGCAAACCAGGCCGCCCATCTGCTGGAAATGCTCCGGCTCGAATTCGACCACCGTGGCGGCGCTGAAGCAATGCGATTGCTGCCGCCGCGCGACGAGCGATTGCCGGAAAAAACTGCCAATCGTTTCACGGCCAAACAGCCGCAGAAAACCTGGACGCGCGGTCAGGCTGAAAATTTCCTCTGGCCACGGCGTGCGCAGCCATTGAAAATCAACCGGTAATTGCGGACCGTTGAAATCCTCGCGCGCGGGCGCGGACGGAAATTTGTGGACTGGCAATTGCGGCGCGGGCGTTTCGATGGTCGGAATCCCTTGTCCGTCCAACGTGCGCAACCAGCCGTCATCGGACCAGACCATTTTTTGAATCGCCGTTTCGCGGCCCAGCGTGCAGCGTCCGCGATTGCGCAATGGCCGGCCACACAAATAAACCATGTAGGTTTCGCCGTTCTGCGTCTCGACCAAATCCGCGTGACCGGAGCGTTGCAATTCACAATCCGGCCGGTTTCGCGCGCTCAAGATATGCATGTCCGGGTGCAATTCGTAAGGCCCGGTGATTTTTCGCGAGCGCGCCAGTGTGACCGTATGCCCCCAACTCGTGCCGCCCTCCGCCGTGAGCAGATAATACCACCCGTTGCGCTTGTAGAGGTGCGGTCCTTCCGTGAGTCCGAGGGGCGTGCCTTTGAAAATGTTTTTTCTATCGCCGATGAGCTTGCCTTCTTTCACCGAGTATTCCTGCAAGACGATTCCGGCGAAGCGATTGTTTCCGGGCCGGAAATCCCAGAGCATGTTGACGAGATATTTCCTTCCATCGTCATCGTGAAACAGCGACGGATCGAAGCCGCTGCTGTTGAGATAAACCGGATCTGACCACTCGCCGTCAATGCGCACGCTGGTGACGAGATAATTGGGGAAATCGCGCAATGACGCGCCGCTCGCGCCGCCCACGGTCGTGCGACCGTAGCGTTTTACATCGGTGTAAATCAGCCAGAACAACCCGTCGGCGTGGGTGAGGCACGGCGCCCAGATGCCGCAGGAATCGGGATCGCCCAGCATATTGAGCTGGCTCGCGCGCGTGAGCGGACGCGTGAGCAGCCGCCAGTGGACGAGGTCGCGCGAGTGATGAATTTGCACGCCGGGAAACCATTCAAAGGTCGAGGTGGCGATGTAGTAATCGTCGCTGACGCGCAGGATGGACGGGTCGGGGTTGAAGCCGGGAAGGATGGGATTGCGGATGTTCATAAAGACTTCAATTAAGAAGACGCGGCGGCGTGGCGTGCGGCCAGGTCATTTTCAATTTCATTCACCTTGGTCTGGGTCAACGGATAAATCCACAAGGAGAGGGCTTTCAAAAGTGCGACCCCCGCTGGGAACAGCGAGAACGCGAGGGTGATGCCGAGCATGGCAGTCGCGGTCTGCGGGAAGTTGGCGATGTAACCGGATCTGGCGAGAATCCAAGGCAGCAGCATCCCGGCGAAGGCAGTGCCGGTCTTGATGGCAAAGAGCGATGCCGAATAAACGAGACCAGTGGATCGCCGGCCGAATTTCCATTCTCCGTAATCGGCCACATCAGCATACATGGCCCAGACGAGCGCCGAGGCCGGTCCCATGGAGAAGCAGCCGAGAGCCTGCACTGCGAGTTGCAGCGGAAAGTTGTCTTTTGGGATGACATAGAACGCCGCCCAGCACGACGCTGTGAAGGTCGTGAGCGAATACGAGAGGATGCGCTTATCCGCAATCCTGGCAAAAAAACTCAGACAGTAGGATCCCAGCATCTGGCTCGCCATGCCGAGGGAGAGAAACACGGTGACACGATCGAATTTATCGAACAACACCGGGGTATTGTCGTAAGCGGCAACGTATTTGAAATAATAAATTGCGCTGCCATTGCGCAGGCCGATGTAAGTCAGCGAAAAGATCGCCGACAGCAGCAGCATGATCCACGGGTAGTTTCGCAGCAGCTCCTTTACTTCGCCCCAGGCATGATTCTTCTGCCCACGCGGGACTGTCACCCGCTCTTTCGTCGTCGCAAAACAGACCAGAAACATTACGACTGAAAGCGCGGCGAAGATCAGCATCGTGAATTGAAAGCCCCTCAATTCGTGGATCACTTTGCCGGCTTCGTTAACCCCGCCGCCCAGCCATTGCACGAGCGGCCGGACGAACAGTGACACCAACAGGCCGCCGCCAAACGCGCCCACGAAACGGTAGCTCGACGCCCGCGTGCGGACGCGCGGCGACGGGCTGATGACGCCGAGCATGGATGAATACGGCACGTTGATGAACGAGTAGGCCAGCATCATGAACCCATAAGTGAAGTAGGCATACACGAGTTTGCCGGAGGCGCTCAAATCGGGACTCGCGAAGAGCAGGTAGCCGCCCAGTCCATACGGAATCGCGAACCATAGCAAATACGGACGGAATTTTCCCCAGCGAGTTTGAGTGCGATCCGCCATCAGCCCGATCAACGGATCCGCCGCCGCATCAATAAAACGAATCACGAGAAACATGGTGCCAATCACCGCCGGCGCCAGTCCCCAAACGTCGGTGTAGAAATAGGTGAGAAAAATACCGAATGTCTGAAAGAACAAGTTCGAAGCCGTGTCGCCCAATGCGTAGCCGACGTATTCTTTTGTCTTGAGACCTTCTTTGACGCCGGCTGGTGCTGGTTGCGACATGCTTGCAGGTGAATGAATTATTGTCCAAGCTGGGCGTTATTTGGAATCAGGGACAGTCAATATAAAGTGAAACTGACCGTTTTCAAACGACCGTCACAGTGTTTTCCAACACGCCAATGCCGGATATTTCAATGCGCACGATGTCGCGTTCTTTCAGTGTGAACGTGTCCGGCGGAACGATTCCAGTGCCGGTCAGCAATATCGCACCATACGGGAAGACCTGACTGCGAAAAAGAAATTCCGCCAGTTCCTCGAAACGGCGCTTGATTTGTCTCACGGAGGTCTCGCCGGTGAAAACATTATTTCCGTCGCGTTCGATATTGAGTTGGATCGTCCATTCGCGCGCCTGCGCTTCGGGCGTGCCCAGAACGATCCACGGTCCGATCGCACAGGAACGCTGGTAGGTTTTGGCCTGCGGCAGATACAAAAGATTTTCGCCTTCGATGTCGCGTGAGCTCATGTCGTTGCCGATGGTGTGGCCGACAATCTTCCCGCGCGAATTCATCACCAGCGCCAGCTCTGGTTCCGGCACGCTCCATTTGGCATCGCGCCGGATGCCGACGGCCTCGCCCGGCGCAACGACTTTCTGCGGCAATGATTTGAAAAAAATCTCCGGCCGCTCGGCAGCATAAACCTTGTCGTAGGCCGACGCGCTGAAATCGGATTCCTCCATGCGGGCCGCCTTGCTGCGCAAATAGGTCACGCCCGCCGCCCAGACTTCCTGCCAGCCGACAGGCGCGAGCAGTTGTATTTCGGCTAGCGGCAGGCGGGGCAGGCTCAATTTGGCGAGATGACCGACGAGCGCGACCGGATCCTCGGCTTCCAGCAACCGTGTGAGTTTTTCAATGCCGGCGGCGGTAAGGTCGCTGACCGTGGAATCCCCATTGACCAGGCCGATGCGCGTTGCGTGATGATGATCGTCCTTTTTTTTGAAACGGCAAAGCTTCATGAATTTGATGTATGTCTGTCGCGTTTATGTTTGCGGCAGCATGAAGGCCGATACGGCGAATGTCAACATCCCCACCCCAATTGCTGTGAAATTTCGGACAATGGGACTAGCCTTTTCGAAAAAGTTCAACCACTGCGGCCAAGTCCTTCTCTCCGTAACCCGCAGCCATGGCTTGTTGAAATATTTTTAACGCCGCCGTGACGGTCAACAACTCGACTGACAGCTTGCCGCCTTCCCGGATCGCGTAGCCGAGGTCCTTGGCCAGAAGCCGCAGAGGAAAATTCGGCGTGAAATCCGGCTTGGTCATGCGCGCCGAAATAGTTTTGACGAGCGGGCTGCCCGGCGCGCCGTTGGCCAGAACTTCCAGCGCCTTGGCGCGGTCGAGGCCGCCGCGTTCAATCATCGCCAGCGCTTCGGCCAGCACCGCGACCTGAACGCCGCAGACGAAATTGTTGATGAGCTTGATCAACGCGCCGCTGCCGGTTGGACCCATCGGCAAAATCGTCCTGCCCATTGCGGAAAAAATCGGACGGACCTTTTCAATCGGCGCCGGATTCCCGCCGACGAGAAAATTCAATTCGCCGTTCGCCGCATGGATTTTGCTGTCCGTCACCGGCGCGTCGAGCAGTTCGCAATTCTGCTTTTGGGCCGCACCCGCCAGTTCGCGGACCCAATCTGGCGTGACCGTGCTGGACTCGATACAGATGGTTCCGGCTTTCGCGGCGGCGAGCGCGCCGTCTTCGCCGAGCCAAAGCGAACGTGAAGCGATGTCGTCGGCCACCATGCTGATGATGACTTCGGCCTGCGCCGCCGCTTCGCGCGGCGAATGGGCAACGCCCGCGCCTTCGTCCGCGAACAGTTTGGACTTTTCGGGATTGCGGTTGTAGACAGTCAGCGGAAAGCCGTTGGCCAACAATCGCCGCACCATGCCGCCGCCCATGATGCCCAATCCCAAAAATGCGATGCGTGGTTTGCTCATAAAATTAGGAAAGACTTTGAACGGCTATCATTTTGTTTTCGCCGCCGATGACGCGGAGCGGATTGCACAGCGGACGGCCAAAACCGGCAAACTCGACAAGCATTTCGTCGCCATCTGCGAGCTGGATGCCCGCGCCGAAACTCAAGCTGCACGCGCCAAAATAATGCACGTGCAAATCGCCGGGTCGCCGGTGCGCGTCGAATTTGAAATGGTGATGCTCGATGTTGGCGAGGCTGTGGCACATTTCGTTTTCGCCGGTCAAAATGGCCTGCGACCAGACGGTTTTGCCATCGCGCACAATCGTCACTTTGCCGGGGACGGATTTGAATTCAGGATCAATCACGATTTCCGGGCCGAGCGAACAGTTGCGAAGCTTCGAGCTGGCGAGGTTCAGATAATTTTTCTCCTCAAATTTGTGATCGGAAAATTCGTTGCCAATGGCCATGCCGATGCGGCGCGGCGTTCCATCGGGGGCGATGAAATAAATCCCGGCGATTTCGCCTTCTTCACCGCCATCTTCGGCGAACGGCGGAACATCAAGCGGTTCGCCCTGCCTTCGCAAATTTGAGCCGGTGCCTTTGTAAAACCATTCCGGCGCGGCGCCAATTTTTCCCGGCGCGGGCTTGCCTCCTTCGACGCCCCACTTGAACATCTTCATGCTGTCATTCAATTCCGCCTCGCCGGCGCTGTGCATTGCCTGGCGGTTTTTCGCGCTGCCCAGATGTGTGAGGCCGGTGCCGGACACGAGGCAGCGCGCCGGTTCGGAAGGGTGATCAATCGGAGGCAGCAAACGCCATTCGGAGCTGCCGGAATAAACGGCGTCGTAGTCCAGCCGGTGCGTCGAGAGCCAATTGCGGACGGCTTTTGTCAGCGAACCTCCGGCCACGTTGAGATTGACGGCCAGTTCGTAAATGGACTCCACACCAGCCAGCACGCGCAAGTGTGGTTCTTCGACCAGCGCCACGCGTCGCGTCGTGCCATTTTGAATTTGAACCAGCCTTGTCATTCGGTGATGTGAAAATTCTTCAGCGCCTTTTCATCCACCGTCAGGCCGTAACCAGGCGTGTTTTCGTCCAGATCAATAAACCCGTCCTTTGGCGTCGGCTCGCCCTTGAAGATATACCAGAACAGCTCGTTGCCAACCTCGACATCCACGGGCGGGAAAAACTCGGCCATCGGCGAATTCAAACTCGCCATGACGATGTGGTAATTGTGCATTTGCCCGGCGTGCGGGATCACTGGAATCTGATGCGCCTCGGCGAGCGCGGCGATCTTGCGCGCCTGAGTGGGGCCGCCAACGCGGTTGGTATCGAACTGAATGTAATCCACGGCGCGCGCTTCGATGAGTTCGCGAAAACCAAACAATGTGTGTTCGTGTTCGCCGCCGGAAATGGGGATGCGCCCGAATCTCTTCAATTCCGCGTAACCGTGGATGTCGTCGGGAATCACCGGTTCTTCGAGCCAGCGCAGATTGAATTTTTCCAGCAGCGGTATCATGCGCTTGGCGTAATCCAGGTTCCAGCCCATGTAGGCATCAGCCATGATGTCAATGCCATCGCCGACCGTCTCGCGCACGGTGCGGACGAGCGCGACGTTCTTCTGCATTCCTTCCGCACCGTCGGTCGGCCCCCAGCCGAAGCGCAGTTTCATCGCCTTGTAACCTTCTTTTTTATATTTTGCGGATTCGGACGCGAGTTCTTTGATGGGGGTTGAATATAGCCGGCTCGCGTAAACTGGAATTTTTGGTTTCGTCCGCCCACCGAGCAGACGATACACCGGCTGCTTCGCGGATTTGCCGAGAATGTCCCACAACGCGATGTCCACGGCGCTGATGGCGACCATCGCGATGCCTTTGCGGCCAAACGACATCGTCTTGCGATACATATGCTGCCAGAGAAACTCGGTGTCCCACGGGTCCGCGCCGATGAGCAGCGGCTTGAGATAAAGATCAATCACCTGCTTCGTCACAAGTGGCGAGAGAGCGGCGTTGCCGATGCCGACGAGGCCGTTGTCCGTGAAAATTTCCACGAGCAGCCAGCCGTGAAACGTGAATGTGCCCATCGTGGATTTCGTAAGCATCGGCGAAACGGCGTCCATCGGGTTCGTGCAAAAATGAGGCGGCAGCGGAACAGTCTTGCCGGTCCATTGAATGGCGCGGGTGCGTATTTCGGTGATTTTCATTTTGGTTGATTGCGATGGTGACGGTTGATTCAGTTAAAAATTCAGAACGATTCGCCGGCCACGAAATTCGATCCGAACCGGTTCCTGCGCCGCGCCAGCGAGTTGAACGGCAAAATTCCGCGCCGCGCCGGATCAAGCGGAATGATCGCGCCAGCGCGAACATAAATCGGCATCGTTGCCAAATCCACGGAACGCTCGACCCATTGCTTGCCGGATTTTCTTTCGCCAGTCCACCAATCAAACCAATTTCCTTCCGGCAAATAAACTTTGCGCGAAGTCGCGCCTTTTTCCGTGACCGGCGCGCTCACAAACATCGCCCAGCCTTCCGTGCCGATGAGGAACGGGGAGAAACATCGCGTTCCCAACTCGGCAAGTTTGTAACGCTGGCCGTTGATCAACGGAAAATTGTAGCCGCTGCGGTCAAATTGATGTCCGCCTTCGCCGAGGCCGAGCACGGGCGCGCCGGTGTGAAATGAAAATAAATTGGTGCCGGCATTTTCATTGAAGGCAAGCCCCTGCACCAGCGTTCCGTCGGCGCGGAAAACAGTTGCCACCAACGGCTGCGATTGAATCGCAACGCGAAAATGCCCGGCTCGAATTTCCTTTTTTCCGTTGAATTGGCGCGCGCGGATTACTTCCTTTTCCGGAAAATCAACCAGGACCGGCGAAGGCGATGCGGCTTGTGGAACCCCATTTTTGTCCAGAGGCGCCCGTTCGACACGGAGCGTCCGTTCGCTGGCTTCGCTGATTTTCAATTCAGCCGGAGCGCCGCCGGCCAAAATGGTTGAATCCGCCCAGGCCATGTTGCCAACGAGCAGCAACACGCCGGCGCAAAGCAACTTTGACGCAAATCGAATTCTATTTTTAGGCAACATCGCCGGTTGAGATTTTCAAGGGTTGAATTTTTGGAATCACGAGGCAAATCAAAATGAACGCGGCGATGTGCATCGAGCCGGAAATGACGAGCGCGGG
Source organism: Verrucomicrobiia bacterium (assembly GCA_036510395.1). Classification (GTDB taxonomy): domain Bacteria; phylum Verrucomicrobiota; class Verrucomicrobiia; order Limisphaerales; family UBA11358; genus UBA11358. Next base: position 5,217 of record DATCDZ010000188.1, on the reverse strand, counting down.
CGTGTAGCTGTAACCGTGGTCGCGCAACCAGCCGGCAATCTGCCCGAGCAGGATGCCGCCCATCGCGCCGCCGAAACCGACCAGGCCCGCCAGCGTGCCGACGGCGCGTTTGGAAATCAGGTCCGTCGGCAGGATCATCACCAGCGTGGACCACGATTGCTGGCCGAAAAAAGCGAGGCTGAACAGAAAAATCACGGCAGCGACGGAATGGAGTTGCGGCGCGAACATCACCCACGGCATCAACGCCGCGCTGGCGCCAAGCGCGAGTTTGCGCGAGACGTTGACGGAGAATCCCCGCGCAAGCAGCCAGCTCGAAAAGCCGCCGCCGACCAGACAGCCGACGCCTGATGCCGCATAAGGTATCCAGCCGATGCTGCCGGCGGTTTTGATGTCGAGTTGGAACGCGTCGAACAAATATTTCGGCAGCCAGAACAAATAAAAATACCAGGCGCCGTCGCTCAAGAATTTCGCGCCGACAATGGCTCACGTTTCACGGTGCCGCAATAATTCAGCAAGAGAAATCTTCGGTTCAACCTGTTTTTCCAGAAGTTGATTTGCATTTTCAGGCACGAAGTAACATCGCCACCACCACAGTGTCCACAGCAGACCCAGCGCGCCGGTCAGGAAGAAAACCCAGCGCCACGGAGCAAGGCCAAACCAGTTCACCTGGGTCAACACAATGGCGATGAGCGGCGGAGCCACAACCGCGCCAACGGCAGTTCCCGCGTTGATGATGCCCATCGCGGTGGCGCGTTCGTTCACCGGAAATCATTCCGCAACCGCGCGCGTGGCCGCCGGAAAACCTCCACCTTCGCCGGCGCCCAGCAAAAGGCGGCTGGCCGCGAGCGCGATGACGCCGCCGGCCAGACCATGACTGGCACAGGCCAGCGACCAGAAAATCATGATGCAGAGAAACCCCCGCCGCGTGCCGAGCCGGTCCAGCAGCATTCCGCCGCCGAGATACATCAGGCCATAAGTGAGGAGAAATGCGGAATCCAGGGCCGCTTTGACTTCGTTGCCGAAGGGAATGTCCGCCTGGATTGCTTTGATGGCCCACGGCAGTGTCTGGCGGTCGAGGTAGCTGATGGCAATGGCCGCGCTGATAAGGAAGGCGGTCGCCCATTTCTGCGCCGGACGCATTTTCAACACGGAGGCCGGCGATGCGGTCTGGGAAATCATTCAGAAAAGAACCCGGTCAACCGGCTGTTCCTGCGCATCCGGTCGGGCGAAATGTCGGATCTGGGTTGTTGCCATTGAAAGGTGTGCGTCGTGATATATCAGTGGCTTCACCGGTGCAAGTCGAAAAGCTCATCCGAACCAGCCGGAAAACTAATTTCGCTGTCGCGCCGATTGGGGCAGCAGAAACGCCAGCGCAACGCAGACCAGCATTCCGGCGCCAAGCGTGTTAAACGCAATCGTAGTGTTGTGATATTCATTTTTCATCCAGCCGACGAATTGCTGCCCGGCATAACCGCCGAGATTTCCGAAGGCGTTGACCAGCCCCATGACCACGGCCATCACGCTGCGCGGCAGGGTTTCGCTGGGGATGGCCCAGAACGGAGCCATGGCCGCGAACGGGCCGGGAATGGCCAGGCACATGAACGCATACGAAATCCAGAAATGGTCGAGCAGCATCACGCTCAAGATGAGGCTCGTGCCGCTCATGAAATACATCGCGGCGACGTGTCCCCGCCGTTCATTTTTTTTGTCGGAATGCCGCGATACCAAAACCATGATGACGGCCGTCACCGCATAAGGCATGGCGAACAAGAGTCCATATTGCAATCCGGTAAAATGCTGGCCCTTTAGCCCTTCGTCAAAAAAAGTCATGCAGCCATAGACGGCGCAATTGTGAAGAAAATACAGCGCGACCATGACAAAAATCGCCGGGTGCGACAATCTTTGGAACCACGAAATTTTTTGCGCCGGTTCCAGATCGTTTGCCTCGTTTTTCAATGCGGTCTCAAGCTGGTTTTTTTCCTCGGCGGAAATCCATTTCACCTCGCGCGGTTGGTCACGGATGATGAACCACCAGAGCGGAAGCCAGACGAACGGCAGAATTCCTTCGAGGATCAGCATCTGGTGCCAGCCGCATGTTCCGAGCAGCCAGCCGGTGATGGGCGCGGAACCGGCCACGGCCAGCGGCTGGCAAAGCAGCCAGTAGGAATTGGCGCGCGCGCGTTCGGATTTGTTGAACCAGTTCGCCAGCAGCACCAGCGTCGCCGGAAAAACAGCGCTTTCGGCGACGCCCAGGAAAAATCGCATCACTTCAAATTGCCGGAACGTCTGCGACATCCCGCAACCGATGGCAAAAATTCCCCACGCGATGAGGCACAGGCTGACGAGTTTTCGCGCGCTCCAGTGCGACGCCAGATAGCCGCCGGGAACCTGCATCAGGACGTAGCCGATAAAAAAAATCCCGCCCAGCCGGCCTTTCATTTCATCATCCATGAACAGGTCTTTCATCATGGACGAAATTTTTGGATTGAGCGCGAGCGAGATGTTGGTCCGGTCAATATACGAGATCGTATACATGATCAGTGCGACGGGGATGATGCGCAGCCAGCGCTTTTGTGTCATAGGTTCGGAAAGCCGAATTTTCCAATAAGCACGACGGAAGTCGAATCTAAACTCTTGCCCGCGCCAGTTTGATCCCGGCTATGCGCCACAAATCCGCGATCAACAATTTCGTCTTACTCGGCTTTTTTGTCCGGCTCACCCAAAATGGGACGCATGATTTTCACCCGGAGCAGATAACCATCGTGATTGGGATGGACGCGGTCGGCGACCCATATATCTTCGCGAGGTTTGCCGTCAGGGGTCAGCATCGCATCCCAGAGATTGATGAACAGGAGATTCTTTTGCGTCGCGATGTAGTCTTGGATAACCTTATTGGTTTGTTTGCGTTTTTCCGCCTCGTCCCAGCGGCCCGGGCCGGGTGTGATGCTGGAGAAAGCGATCGGCACGTTTGGCAGCACGGCACGGACTTTGGCCACGAATGTTTTGAAATCCGCGAGCACCTGGCCGGGGCTTTTACCGTCATGCACATCGTTGCCGCCGATATGCAGGATGATCATCCGCGGTTTGTAAGGCAGGACAAGCCGGTCGGCGAAAAAAACGAGGTCTGACGTCTCCAAAGAGTCAATCCCGCGATTGATGATGGTGTAATCCGGCAAATCTTCATGGAGAGTTTTCCAGCGGTAAAACTGGGAATCGCCCGCCAGCAAAATCGCGTTCTGCGGCGGGGCATTGGTTTTGTCTGCGGCCTCGTAGGCAAGCACATTTTTTTCAAAACGGTTTCCGGTGACGAATCCTCCCGCTTGCCGGGTGGCTGGACTGTTGCTGGCGGGCTGTGAATATGCCGCATCGTTCACGATCAATGTTAAGACGAGAAAAATCAGAATGGATAAAATACTTGGCGAGGAATTCATGGGTTTAAGCATCGGGGCGTCATTTGATACACGAAGGCATTTCCAGCGCCAGCTTATTCAGCAGCGGTGAAATGGTTCAGCCGGCATTTCAGATCGCAGTTTTCCTTTTTCTTGCGCGGGCTTGCTGCTTGAATGTCCGCATGAATTCCAACGATGACCTGCTTGAATTTTCCGCGCCGGAGATTTTTCAAATCCAGACCAAGGCCGTCGGCCCGGCCGGAAGCCTGCCGCTCACCGAGGAAATGCTTTCGCAAAGCCCGAGCGGAGATTTGTTTGGCCTCACGCAAAATGCCGGCATGGGCTGGAATCCCGCCGAACTCGGGCGCAAACAATTTTTAATTTTGAGCACGCAAGGCGGATTGCGCGCTCCGGACGGAAAACCGATCGCGCTCGGCTATCACACGGGCCATTGGGAAATCGGTCTGCTCGTCCAGGCGGCGGCGGAAGAATTTCATCGGCTGCAAACGATTCCTTTTGCCGGTTATTGCTCCGATCCGTGCGATGGCCGGACGCAAGGCACCGCCGGAATGTTCGACAGCCTGCCGTATCGCAACGACGCCGCGATTCTTTTCCGGCGGCTCGCCCGCTCGCTCCCGCGCCGCTCCGGCGTGCTGGGCATCGCCACCTGTGACAAAGGTCTTCCTGCGATGATGATGGCGATGGCCGGCCTCCGCGATTTGCCGTGCGTGGTCGTGCCGGGCGGCGTGACGTTGCCACCGAGCAACGGCGAAGATGCCGGTGCGGTGCAAACGCTCGGCACGCGTTTCGCACAAGGCACGGTGACGCTGTCGGAAGCGGCGGAACTGGGCTGCCGGGCTTGCGGCTCGCCCGGCGGCGGCTGCCAGTTTCTGGGGACGGCGGCAACGGCGCAAGTGGTGAGCGAAGCGCTCGGTATTTCCTTGCCGCACTCCGCATTGTCTCCGTCAGGCCAGACAGTCTGGCTGGACATCGCAAAACGCTCGGCGCAGGCTTTGCACCGGCTGGCGGAAAATAATACTTTCATGCGGGATATTCTGACCAGCGCCAGCATTGAAAATGCGATGGTCGTCCATGCGGCGTTCGGCGGTTCGACCAATTTGCTGCTGCACATTCCCGCCATCGCGCACGCCGCCGGATTGAAACAACCGACCGTCGAGGATTGGATTTCAGTCAACCGCCGCGTGCCACGGCTCGTCAGCGTTTTGCCGAACGGCCCGGTGCATCACCCAACGGTGCGGGTTTTTCTTGCGGGCGGTGTGACCGAGGTGATGCTGCATTTGCGCCGGCTCGGTTTGCTCAACCTGGATGCGCTCACCGTCACCGGAAAAACTCTCGGCGAAAATCTCGATTGGTGGGAAAAATCCGAACGCCGCACGCGCTTCCGCGACTTGCTGCATCAACATGACGGAGTCCACGCGGACGAAGTAATTTTTTCGCCCGCAGCCGCACAGGCGCGCGGGATGGGCGGCACTTTGGTTTTTCCGCGCGGCAATCTTGCGCCGGAAGGTTCGGTGGTGAAAGCGGCGGCGATTGATCCGAGCCTGTTTGATGCGAACGGAGTTTATCATCACGAGGGACCGGCGCGCGTTTTTGTGAACGAGAAGGATGCCATGACCGCGATTAAACAAGGTCGCATCAATTCTGGCGACGTCCTGGTGCTCACGGGCGTCGGGCCGATGGGCACTGGCATGGAAGAAACTTATCAGGTAACGGGCGCTTTGAAGTCTTTGCCGCATGGCAAAAAAGCCGCGCTGCTGACGGATGCGCGTTTCTCCGGCGTTTCCACCGGCGCGTGCATCGGCCACAT
>DATCDZ010000187.1:0-9761 GCA_036510395.1 Verrucomicrobiia bacterium | reverse complement strand
GGGATGACCCGCGCTATTTTCAAATCAGCGTGCCGGTGCAGCCGGGCAATTCGGGCGGGGCGCTGGTGGATGAGCGGGGCAACGTCATCGGCATCGTGTGGCCAAGGTGCTTGCGCACGGCCACCAATGCGTCGGTGGCGCTGGCGGCGAGCGGGGCGTTGCCTGAGAATGTCAATTACGCGGTCAAGAGCAGTCTGCTCTTGAGCTTCCTGGAATCGGTGCCGGAGGTGGACGCCAAGCTCAAAGCGCCGAATACTGCGGATGAGAAGTTTGAGGATGTGGTGAAGTCGGCGCAGGACGCGACGGTGCTGGTTTTGGTTTATTGAATAAGGAAGGCAGGAAACAAGGAACGGAAGGCTTTTCCTGATTTCATGCTTTCCTTATTAACGAACCCCTCACCCCGGCCCTCTCCCCTCCAAGGGGCGAGGGAGAAGAATCGGCGGCGGTGCTGGTGCTGGTTTATTAAAATGTCGCGCGAAATCCTTTTTCTGCGTCAATCGGCGTAATCTGCTGCGATGCTGGCGCTGGTTTGTTGAAAATGGATTTGTATTCACGCCAGCGGCTTGACCGGGTTGGGCGCCGGCTTTACGCTGGATTGATGTTGAACGCGTCCAAAAAGAAAAAAGCAGTGATGCTCGGCGTCGGCCTTGATTCCGACGGCCACAAGCGGCTGACGACCGGCCCGAATTTCGCGCTCGTCGGCGGCTCGCAGGAAACCCACGAGCAGATGACCGAGAAGGCCGTCAAGATCAACGAAAAACTCAAGGCGCGCGGCAAACAATTCGAAACCGTCAGCCACGAGGAGTTCGACGACATCGCGCAGGAGGTGGGCTTGAAGAAGCTGAAGCCGCCAACGAATCGGGGAAGTTAGAATTTTTGTCCTCCCTCATCCCGGCCTTCTCCCCCAAGGAGAAGGAGAATCGTCCGCCGTCTTCTTGAAAATTTGTGGGACTGGATTTGCCGGACAATCATCCGCAAAACCAAAATCACACGACGGCTATTCCCTCTCCTCGGGGGAGAGGGTCAGGGTGAGGGCGGTCGTCAAAACTAAATAAACTTTTCCAAATCCGCGCTCGTTTTCTCCGGCGTCTCGTGCAAAATCGCCCGCCAGCCGCGGGCTTTTCCGGCCTCCACGTTTTCCAACCGGTCGTCAATGTAAATGATTTCCGCGCCGCATTTGCCGGACATTTTCTCCATCGCCTCGTAAATTTGCGGCTGCGGCTTCATCGCGCCGATTTCGTAGGACAAAATGTAGCCGTCGAAATGCCCGAAGAACGGAAAGTCGCGCCGGATGTGTTCGACGGCAAGGTCGTTGGTGTTTGAGAAAATGAAAGTCGGCAAGCCGCGCCGCCGCAGTTCCGCATGAAGCGCAATCATCGGCTCAATCGGCGAAAAGATTTCGGCGAAGAATTTCCCGAACCCGGTGATGTCGCCGTGAAAACCGATCGCTTCACGCACGGCGTCGAAGAATTGTTTGCGCGTGAGCCGCCCGCTTTCATATTCGACCAGCAAAGGCGAACTGCTCAAAAATAAATGCAAATCTTCCGGCACCTTGGAACTGTGCGCGGTGATCTTTCGCGCGGCAATCGAGTAGTCAAAATCCACTAGAACTTTTCCGAGATCAAAAATGATTGACGGTTTCATGACATATCCCTCCGGCCTTCGAGCGCACGGCTCAAGGTGAGTTCGTCGGCGAATTCCAGCCCGCTGCCGGCGGGCAGGCCGAAGCCTATGCGCGAAATTTTCAATCCGCTTCGCGCGAGCCGTTTCGCAAGATAATTGCTCGTGGCGTCCCCTTCCACGTCGGTGCCGAGCGCGATGATGATTTCCTTGATTGTCTCATTCGACAGACGCGTTTCCAGTTCCGCAATCCTCAAGTCTTCCGGTTCAACGCCATCGAGCGGGGAAATTTTTCCGCCGAGGACGTGAAACTTGCCGCGAAACGTGCCGGATTTCTCAACGCTCAAAATGTCCACGGCGCGTTCCACGACGCAAACGAGCGCGGAATCGCGTCGCAAATCGTCGCAAATCGGGCACGGGGATTTTTCTGTCAGCGCGCCGCAGATCGTGCAGAACTGGATTTTTTCGCGGGCGATCAAAATGGCGTCGGCCAGTTGTCTCACGGCGGCTGAATCAGTTTGCACCAGATGCAATGCCATGCGTTCGGCGGAGCGCGGGCCGACGCCCGGCAGCCGGGCAAGCGCGGCGATAAGTGAAGCGATGGAATCGGGAAGGGCGGACATGAAATGGCTGGCCGTATTGCTGGCAATGTCAGGTTAATTTCAATCCTGAAATTTTCAATGCGAATGCGTTTTCGCACGGGGGCTGGGCCGGCATATTAACGGTCAGGCCGGTTTCGTCCTGCTTCCAATCCAATTTCCCATCGTGGCCGAGCAAGGTGACTTGGCCGATTTTTTGTCCCTGAAGCTGCGGAGAGTTGGTGGCCAAAGCCTTGATGACGGATGGAGTCTGACCCGGCCAGCCCATCAGGAACGCATAGAGCGTGTCGCCCTTGGTGGTGAAACGTTTATCGGCGGCAGTGTAAGTGGTGCGGCCTTCGTTGAACATGCCGCCGCCGGCGCGCGCGGCCCCTTCGGCTGGAATCTTCCACGGGCGCGTGCTGTATATGCCTTCGCCGTTCACGCCGATCCACTTGGCCATGCCTTCAAGGAAGGCGAGTTCGTCGGCATCAATGGTGCCGTTGCCGCGCACAGGGATGCTCAATAGCAGGTTGCCGTTCTTGCTCACAATATCAATCAGCGTTCGCGCGACCGTGGCCACCGTTTTATACCGGTGCTGGGTGAAAAGGCTGCGGTTGTAATGCCAGTCGCCGATGCAAGTGTCCGTCTGCCACGGAGCCGGTTCGATGATGTCGCTCGCGCCGCGCTCGTAATCTTCCACGATGCCGGAGCGGCGCGGGGGATTGATGCCCTTGACATTGACAACCGCCTGATTGTTGCCGTGCCAACGGGTGCTCGCGTTGTAGAAATGCGAGACGATGTCGAGTCCGGCCTGGCCGAGGGGCAATTCGCCGATGTTGTCGAAGTAGAGCAGGTCAGGCTGATATTGATCCACCAAGTCCTGACAGCGCAGAAACCATTTCCGGGTGAACTCCGGGTTTATCGCCGGAGGATTTTCGGTCCAAGCCCGGTCGTGCTGCTCGTGCCAGCGGGCAGCGGCCTGGGCGGTGGTGATGCCATCAGGGATGACCATGTTTGGCCCGGTGTAAAGCTCCTGCGGATCGAGGCCTTCCCACCATTTGCCTTTGCCATCGGCTTTTTTCAAAGTGTAGGCGTCGTAGCGGACTCCGGCCAGCGGGCCTTCGGCATCGTAGCCATAGGCGGTTTGGAACCAATGCCAGGAGTGGGCCGAGTGGTTGCTCACGCCGAAACGCAGGCCGTGTTTGCGGGCAACCTTGGCCCAGGTGCCGACGATGTCTTTCTTCGGCCCGACGTTGACGGAGTTCCAGGCGTGATGTTTGGAATTGTAGTTGTCGAAATTGTCGTGGTGGTTCGCCAGCGAGACGAAATACTTTGCGCCTGCATTGACGTAAAGTTTCATGAGCGCTTCCGGTTCCCATTGGTCGGCCTTCCACAGGTTGTCCAGTTCCATGAAACCAAATTTCGAGGGATGACCGTAGGTGCGATTGTGGAAATTATACTGGCCGTTGCCCTGGATATACATCTGGCGCGCATACCAATCCCCCTGCTCCGGCACACATTGGGCGGACCAATGCGCCCACATCCCAAATTTTGCGTCACGGAACCATTCGGGACAATGATAATTAGCGGCCAGTGAATCCCAGTTCGGCGCGAATGGGCCGGAAAGCGGTTTGCCCGAAGCAGAGCCACCCAATGACGAGCAAGATGACAGCCACGGAGCGGTCAGCCCGGCGGCACCTGCCAAGGTTGCGCGTTTGAGGAATTGACGACGGGAAACAGGGTCTTTCATAGGGATGCTTGTGTTGCAATGAATGGTCATGAGGTGAAAGTTTGTGTCTGTGAACAACAAATTGTTTCGTGATGTTCCTGCAAAGTCAATCGCCGGTTTTCAAATCGCCGAACCACGCGCTTCACATCATTCCCGGCAAACTCAAGCCTGCCGTGACCTTGCCCATTTCCGTATTGGAAATCTCCTTCGCCTGTCCCAGAGCCTGGTTCGCGGCGGTGAGAATCATGTCTTCGAGCAACTGCGCGTCGGACGGATTCAACGCCTGCGGATCAATCTTAATTGACGCGATGCTGCCATCGCATTTCGCAACGACCTTGACCGCGCCGCCGCCACTGGTGGCCTCGACCGTGCGCGCGGCGAGTTGCGCCTGGACGGTTTCCATTTGCTGCTGCATTCGCGCAGCCTGTTTCATGAGTTTTCCGATGCTACTCATTTGGTTGATAATTGAGGGTTGATGGTTTAGAGAAAATCAGCCGCGAACTTCCACAATCTGGCCTTTGAAAATTTCCAGGGCTTTTTGGATCAGCGGGTCGTCCTTGAATGTGTCCTTGTTGAACGGAACGGGCGCGGATTTTTTTCCGGCTGACGGCGTCGTGGAAATTGTTTTGACTGCAACCGGCGCAGCTTGAGTTTCGGCGGCGGGCGCGGCAACTGGCGCGCGGCCGACCGCAGCTTCGGCCTTGACGAATTTGATCTGGCAGTTGGCGTGGCCGAGTTCGGCAAGTTTCGTTTGCAGCAGCGTGTGGTTGCGCGCGTTATCCACAAGACCGAGATGGTCTTGAAATTCAGGATCGAAGCCGATGACCAGGATATTTTTCACGAACGAAACCGGGTTCGCGTCCACGAGATAACTGCGCGTGAACGGGCTGACGCGGCCAACGGCCTCAATGAGCTGTGTCCACAAACCCGCCAAATCGGCGGAGACGGGCGTTGTCTCGAAAAAATTGTAGCCGCCGTCGGGAGGCGGCGGATTTTTGGCCTGTGCGGTTTCGACTGGCGCGGCCGTCCGCAAATTTATATTCGCGGCTACAGGTGCGGAAGCGGGCGGAACGCCTGCGCTGCTTTGAGCGCGCAGTTGATTCAATTGTTTCAGCACGGTGTCGAGACTGACTGCGTTGCGGGCTTCGATGGCTTTGAGCGCGGTGACTTCGAGCAAAATCTTTTTTGACGCCGTGTCGCGCAGGCGCAGTTCGGCGTCGGAAAGGACTTCAAGAATCCGCGTGAAGGCTTCGGCATTTGCCAAAGTGGATTGTTCCTTGAGCGCGGCGACTTCGGCCTCGGAAACTTCCAGCAGGTTCAAATCGCCGCGCGAAATCTGGAACAACAGCAAGTTGCGGAAATGGTTCAGCAAATCGGAAAGCAGCCGTCCCAAATCTTTTCCGTTTTGCGCGAGTTCGTTCAATTGCGTGAGCGCGGTCTGGATTTCTCCGGCGAGAACGGCCTTGCTCAAATTGAGAATCTGGCTTTCGGCGGCGAGGCCGAACATTGAAAGCACGTCGGCCTCCTCGATTTTGTCGCCGCAAAAACTGATGAGCTGATCCAGCGTGGATTCGGCGTCGCGCATTCCGCCGTCCGCGCCGCGAGCGATGGCGTGAAGCGCGGCTTCGTCAATTTTTACTTTTTCCAGCTTCGCAATTTGCGCGAGATGCTTCGTGATGAGCGCGGCGGGAATCCGGCGCAAATCAAACCGCTGGCAGCGCGACAAAATCGTCGGCAGAACTTTCTCCGGGTCGGTCGTCGCGAACATGAATTTGACGTGGGCGGGCGGCTCTTCGAGCGTTTTCAGCAGCGCGTTGAACGCCGCCGTCGAGAGCATATGGACTTCGTCAATGATGTAGATTTTGAACTGCGAATTGGCCGGCGCGTATTTGCAGGTCTCGCGGAGTTCGCGCACCTGTTCGACGCCGTTGTTGCTCGCGCCGTCAATTTCCAGCACGTCCAGCGCGCGGCCTTCGGTGATTTCCTGCACGCGTGAATCGTCGTCGTCAAAGTCAATTCTCGGCCCGCCGGTGCAATTCAGGCATTTTGCAAAAATGCGCGCGATGGTCGTCTTGCCGGTTCCGCGCGGGCCGCAAAACAGATAAGCGTGCGCAATGCGTTTTTGCGCGATGGCGTTGGCGAGCGTCTGCGTGACGTGTTCCTGTCCGACCACGTCTGCGAAACGCTGCGGGCGATATTTGCGGGCGATGACCTGATAGGACATTTATGATTTACTAATTTGATTTACGATTTGCGCGCGCTGGTGTTTCCCGATCATAAATCGCAAATCGTAAATCATAAATAAAAATGTCAGGGTGACCACGGCAGATGTCGAGCAAACTACCGTTGCTGCCTTCCGGCCCTGGCGGGGTTCGTAAGTCCACATTCCATGGGCCCTGACAAATAAAAAATGCCGCAAATTTCAATCGTTGTCGAGACAAAGCGCGGCGGCACCAGTCATGCTTTTTGCCTGAACATTCTTCAATTGCCTCAACAAAGCCAAATAGGCGCAATCAGGCCGCCGTCACCGGTCACGTCCCCGCCAATTCCAAGTCAAAGTGTTCTCAATTCTTCCCGCAGCATTTTTGCCAGCGGCCGGATCGTTCTTTCGCTGAATTCAAACTGGCAGCCGGCGGCGGAAAACAGCTCCGGCAGCGGACGCGAGCCGCCCAGCGCGAGGGACTTTTTGTAATCGTCAAGCGCCTTCGCCCTGTCGAGTTTTGAATTCGCCCAGACTTGCAACGCGCCCAACTGCGCGATGCCGTATTCGATGTAGTAAAACGGATGCAGAAAAATGTGCAGTTGCCTGTGCCACAAATTCGCATGCGCATTTTCAAAACCAGTCCAGTCAACCTCGCCTCCGAAACGATCCATCAATTCGAGCCACGCGGACTTGCGCCCGTCGCGCGTGTGGTTTGGATGCGTGTAAATCCAGTGCTGAAACGTGTCCACCGTCGCAATCCACGGAAAAACGGCGACAATGCCTTCGAGATGCACGCGACGGGCGCGGCTCGCTTCTGCTGGCGGATAAAATTCCCCGATGAATTCGTTGCCAAGCAGTTCCATGCTCATCGAGGCGACCTCGCAAAATTCAATCGGCGCGCCGCGATACGCATACAAATCCTCGTCGCGCGTCGCCAGCGCATGAAACGCGTGGCCTGCCTCGTGCAAAATCGTCTCCACGTCGCGCTGCAAACCTATCGCGTTCATAAAAATGAACGGCAGCCGCGATTCGGACAGCGTGGATTGATAGCCGCCCGGCGCTTTGCCTTTGCGATTGTCCAAATCAAGCAATTTCAAATCGTCCATCTGCCGGAAACCGCCCGCGAGTCCGTTGTCGAGCGAATTGAAAATCTTTTGCGTCCTCGAAACCATTTCGCCGACTTCGACAAACGGCTTCAGCGGCGGACGATTCAACGGGTCAACCGCCAAATCCCACGGGCGCAATTTTTCCAGTTTCAACTGCTCGCGCCGCTGCGATTGCAATTCGCGCACGATGGGCATGATTTCGTTTTCAACTGCATCGCGAAATTTCACGCAGTCGTCCGGCGTGTAATCGAAACGGCCGAGTTTGCGAAAAGAATAGTCGCGGTAATTCTCAAAGCCGGAGTTGTTGGCGATCTGCCGGCGCAATTTAATTTGTTCGTCAAAAATGTCGTCGAACTTGTCCGCTTCCTGCAAACGGTGTTTGGCGACGAGTTCCCATGATTCCTGCCGCAGCGCGCGGTCAGGCTCTTCGAGATAACGGCCCATTTGCACGAGCGTTTTTTCCCCGCCGCGAAAATTCACCGTGAGCGAGCCGCTCAATTTTTGATATTGCTGCGAGAGCTTGACCTCCCCGGTTTCCAGCGAAACATTTTCGGGACGGAAGAGTTCGACGCGGTTTTTCACGTCGCGGTCGAAAACAAAAAATCGTTCGCGCGGCAACTTTTCGCGCAGCGGATGGGCGGCGTAAATGTTCTCCAGCGCGAATTGTCGAGGCTTGAGTTGCGGCTCGACGTTTTCCACGAAGTGCAGATAGGCTTTTTCCGCATCCGCATTGTCCGTGTGGCAGGTCATGGCAATGTAGCGGCGCGAAGATTCCTCGGCCAGGGCCGCCTCAAGTTCGCTCCAGTCGAGCAGCCATTTTTCCAGCTCGGCGGCGGACTTGATTTGCGCCGCGTGTTTTTCTAATTGAACGAACAGAGGCGCGATTTGCGGCCAGTCGCCGAGGTCAATGGCTTGGGGGACAAATGTTCGCGGCCTGTGCGCGGGCAGTTTTCCGAATGGCAATAAATTCATGCGCGGAGGATAAATTAAATTTTTGCAGGAGTCGAGGTGACGAGGCTCAAATTAAAAAATGATCAGGGCCTCGTCACCTCGTCTCCTACTTTTAGAATTTCTTTTTGATCCCGCGCGCGCAGGTGCCATCCGCTCAATTTTTCAAAAATCCTTTTTGGTCTTCAGGGTTTGCGAAAACCAATTCTTCCGAATGAGGGCCGGTGCGGATCAAAACCGCCGGCCTTCCCGAAACCAAAGCCAGAAGTTCATCGTCGTTGATCTGGCGAAATCCGCCGCTGGTGGTTGAGATTTGAACCACAGCCGAAATTGACGCAACAATTTGGACGGAAGACTGACGGGTGGTTATGAGTTCGTCTTCGGGCAACTGTTGGGTAAGAACGAGCTTGTAACTTTTCGGAGTTGATTTTTTTGCAATCGGCTTTGAAACGACAGACTGCGCTGGCCAGTTTTGCCGGCCTAAAATCGCCAGCAAAACGAATACGCCCAAAACTCCGATTGTCTGTCGCGTTTGCCGAAAATGGCGGTGACGACGCGCCAGCCGCAAAGTTTCGTCGAGCAACGCTTCGCGAAAATCGGCTGGCGAGGCTTCAGCCAGCACGTCGTTGAGCAATTCTTTCTTGTTATTGCGGTCGCTCATTTTTCAATTCGGACAGAACGGCGTCTTTCAATTTGCGGCGGATTCGGGACAGTTTCGATTCAACCGCCTTTTCCGTCGTTTGTTGTTCGTCCGCAATTTCGCGGACGGACTGGCGGGCAAAGTATTTTTGTCCGACCAGTTTCTGTTCATCGGGCGACAGTGATTTCAAATTGCGTTCCAGCAACGCGCGCAACTTTTCGTCAACTTCGCCGTCATTCCAAGCAGTGCCTTCAATATCCGTGTGCAATGTGAATTTTTCCAAAAAGGCGAAATATCGCCGCCGCTTGCGCCTCTCGTCCGCGAGCGCGCTCCGCGCCAGCACGGTGAGCCAGCTCCAGAATTTTTCCTCGGCATCGAATGTTTTGACATGACGCACGACGCGCACGAGCGTCAATTGCAAAACTTCGCGCGCGGATTCCTCATCGCCGCCGGTGACGACGAGCAGGTAGCGCAGCAGCCGGTCAAAATAGCCGTCGTAGAAAGTTCGGTAGGCCATTTCATCTCCTTTCGACATGGCGCGGGTCAGCGCCTCAATTTGGCGGGGCGAGACTGCTGGCGGGCCGTCTTCGCAGTTTGCGGCTCGCGGGGACGCTCGCCCCACCGATGATTGAATGTTTTCTTCCAAGCAAGCGCATTAACTGCTGGCTGAAATTTATTTTCCAGACTTTTCTGCGGGTAAAGAATTCTGCGCAGAAATTTTCTTGCTTAATTCGCCGACTTCTTTGTTTAACGTGACAAAATTCATTTGCAAGGCAGTGATCTGGCCGTTCATGCTGTCCAAATCAAATTGTCTCTGAACTGCGCTTTGAGCCGGAAGCGCTTTGAGCACTTGTTCAATCGTTTGCAACTTGCCCGGCTCGCCAAAGGCGATCAGCAATTTGGTTTCTTTGTGATAATTCAATTCCGGCGGCGA
>DATCDZ010000186.1:0-3295 GCA_036510395.1 Verrucomicrobiia bacterium | reverse complement strand
GCCGCTTCACAGTGATTTGCTCGCGCACTTGGAAAAGCTCGCTGGCACGGACAAGCCGGAAGTTTTCATCATGCCGCGCATGGCCCATTTGCAATCCGGCGGACGGCACGGGCTTTCCGAACAATTCAAGAGCATCATGCGGAAAGCGGCATTGATTCGGGCAAGGTGCAGGGCGGCGGCGTGCGGAAACTTTCCCGCCGGACGTTTCATGCGTTGCGTCACTCATTCACAAGCGCGCTGGCGAACCAGGGCGTCACGCACGAACTGCGAGTGAAACTCACCGGCCACAAGACGGAAGCCGAGCATCAAAAATACACGCATCACGAACTTGCAACACTCCGCGACGCCGTGGAAAAAATCCCGTCGCTTCACTGATTTGAACGTCATTGACAACCGCAAACCTCTGTGATACTACTTTGATACTGAAATGCCGCGCAAACTGCGACAACTGATTGCCGACTTGGAAAAAGTCGGGTTTATGAACCGGGGCGGCAAGGGCAGCCATCGGAACTTTACGCATCCGAAAGGGTTGCGGGTGACAATCAGCGGCGGCGCGGGCGATGACGCCAAGCATTATCAGGAACGCGACGTGCGACAGGCGTTGAAAACGGTGAAAGAATGAATTTATGACACGCAAGCAAATCAAAGAACAGGCCGCGCACTACTCGAAATTCGTGGAGTGGAGCGACAAGGATCAATGCTTCATTGGCCGCTGCCCTGAAATCATGGCGGGCGGTGTTCACGGCGGCGGCGAGGCGCGCGTGTATGCAGAACTGTGTCAGGCCGTCGAGGAAATGGTGGAATTGATTCACGCGGACGGCCACGCCATGCCCGGCCCGCTCGGCAAAAAAGATTTCAGCGGCAAATTTGTGTTGCGCGTTGAACCGGCCATTCACCGCCGCCTTGCCGCCAAAGCCCTTGCCGCCGGTGAAAGCCTCAATAGCTTCTGCGTCAAAACGCTGGTGAAAGCGTGACGCCACCCCGTCTCTAACCGCTTGTTGACAAACGCAACCGGGTTGCGTAGCATTGGGGCGGATAACAACTCCGGCTCGAACTGTCACCGTATGGTGTGCGTTCCGAAAGGATAGAGCCGGAGTTTTTCTATTTTGGTCACAGTTGAACGTAAATTTCCCGGTGCGCGACAAGGGCGCGATACGTTTTGGCATCATCCTTTTGGCTATGACTCCGCGCCACCGCCTCGCAAACCATGTCCGCCAGTTGCAGCAAATTATTCCGCTTTGAATCCTGAATTTTGATCTTCCCGATGACCCGCGCATTGCCCTTTGTGTCATTGGTGCGTCGCCGCAAATATCAGCAGCGGCAAACATGGTTGAAATAGGCGGACTTGTTAGCAGCAGGCGTTAGCAGTAGCCCGTTTTGAATCCGCCAGAATCTCACAAAACACTTGATTTTATTGGTTAAAATCAAGATTGGAGCGGGTGAAGGGAATCGAACCCTCGTTTCAGGCTTGGGAAGCCCACGTTCTACCATTGAACCACACCCGCACTGTCTGCAAAGTTTCAAGTTTCAGGTTTCATGTGTCAAGCGCGGCTATTGCCTGGCGCAGCCTGCCTTCAATCACGATCCGCCGCCCCGGAGATTCCACTTTTCCGCCGTCGAGTTCGCGCACGTAAAAACTGTCAATCGCCGCGCCGCGCTCGGTCACGATGCGCGCGCCCGCGATGTCCACCGACAGCTCCGCGAACGTCTGCGAAACCGCGTAGAGCAATCCAAGCCGGTCCTCGGTCTCGACCTCGATCAGCGTGCGCGTCTCGGAGATTTCGTTGTCGAAACTGATCTGTGTCGCCATATGCTCGCCCGCGTAGGGCTGGTAAAACGCCTGCGAAAGCATTTGCTTTTTGATGAGCGCATGCAGGTCAACCTCCTCGCCGACCAGGATTTTTTCGAGCAACCCGGCAAACTTGTCGTGCTGCTCGCGCGTGGCGAGGTTGCCGGTGCGCGCGTCGTTGACGAAAAAACCGTCGAGCGCCACGCCGTCGGTGCGCGTGAAAATCTGCGCGCTCAAGATGTTCAGCCCGGTGGCGCTCAACGAGCCGGCGATCTTGCTGAACAGTCCGGCGCGGTCCCATGTGCAGATTTTGACGAGGTTGTAGCCGCGGTCGGGTTCGTCCAGCCACGCGGTCACGGGCGACAGCGCGCGGTTGTTTTCCAGGATCAGCCGGTGCATGAAACGGTGCGCGAGTTCGAGATCGTCCAAAATTTCCCGCGCCGTGTGTATCTCAAAATAACGCGCCGGCAGCGTGGCAAAATGCGCGTCCAATTCCTCGCCGCTGATCTGGGTTGAGGCAAGTTCGCGGACTTCCTGCAGGAGCGCCTCGCGCTGTTTCTGCCCCGCGCGGCGGAATTCCGTGCCGCCGGACAGCAGCGGCATCGCGCGCAAATACAACTGCCAGAGCAGCGAATCCTTGAAGCCGTTCCACAGCTTGTCGCTCGTGCCCTGCGAATCGGCGAAGGTCAGCAGCGTCAGCATGTTCAAATTTTCCGGCTTCTGGACCTGCCGCGCGAATTTTTTTATAACCGCCTCGTCGTCAAGGTCGCGCCGTTGCGACAAACTCGCCATGAGCAGGTGGTTTTCGATGACGAGGCACAGCGTCTGCACCGAGGATTCGTCAAGATGCAGCCGCTTCGCCGCGCGCATCGCCATTTCCGCGCTGGCGCCGGGATGGCCGCCTTTTTTGTGGTGCGCGGATTTGCCGACGTCGTGCAGCAAGAGCGCGAGGTAAAGCAGCCCGGGGCGTTCAAGGCTTAAAAAGAGGGGCGAGTAATTTTTATGCAGCGGCTCACTGGCCTCCCAGATTTTGTCGAGCTGCTCGATGCAGACCAGCGTGTGCTCGTCGGCGGCGTATTGATGGTAAAATTCATGCTGCACAAGGCAGGTCAGCCGCCCGAATTCGGGAACATATTTGCCCAGCAGATTGACCTCGTGCATCGCCCGCAGAACCGGCGCGACCTCGCCGCGCCGTTCAAGAATCGTCAGAAAAGTTTCGCGGACGTGTTCGCCATTCAGAAAATCGCGGTCAACGAGGCTGAGCGAATTGCGAACAAGTTGGGCGAGGTCGGGGTGCAACCGCAGCCGCCGCTGCTGCGCGTGCAGAAAAACGCGCATGAGACGCCGGGGCGAATCGCGGAAAATGCGGCTGGACGCGGCGTGGATTTCTCCGTTGATGAATTTGAAGCCGTCCACGGGTTCGGGTTCGCGGCTTTTTGGCAAATATCTCCGCAGCGAAAGCCTTCCATACTCCGGCGCGACGAGTGCCATGCGCTGTTCGAGCGT
>DATCDZ010000185.1:0-4055 GCA_036510395.1 Verrucomicrobiia bacterium | reverse complement strand
ATCGTCCATGCCGGCGGCAAGGCAGTTTTCCTTGTCCGACTGCTGCGCGTGCGCGGTCATGGCGATGATGAGGATGCGCCCGGAATAATTCGGGTGCGCCGCCGGATTTTTCTGCCGCTCGCGGATGTTGCGCGTGGCGGTCAGGCCGTCCATTTCCGGCATCATCAAGTCCATGAAAACGAGGTCGTAAGGTTTTTTGTCTAACGCCTCCAGCCCTTCGCGCCCGTTGCCGGCAACGTCGGGCTTGTAACCGATCTGCGCCAGGATGCGCGCGGCGACTTTCTGGTTGATGGTGTTGTCGTCGCACAAAAGGATTTTCAACGGCAGACGCCCGGCCAGCGGCAGGTCGGCTTTTGGCGGCGGCGCCGGCGCCTCGATTTTTTTCTGCGTGAACAGCGCGCGTTCAATCGCCGCCAGAAATTGCGACGGCTTGACGGGCTTGGTGATGCTGTTGGCAAATGCGACCTGCGTGTTGGGCGCGGAGTCGGAGCGCGTTCCCAGCGGCATGAGAAAAACCAGCGGCATCATCGCCGCGCGGGAAAGTTTTCTGGTCTCCGCCGCCAGCGCGAGACCGTCCGTGCCGGGCATTTGCATGTCAATCACAACCACGTCAAATGCGTCACTTTTATTGAGCAATTCAATTGCCGTTTCCGCACTTTCGGCTTCCGATGAGACCATTCCCCATTTGGCCGTTTTCTCGGCCAGCACGCGGCGGCTTGTTGCATTGTCGTCCACGATCAAAACCCTTAAGTCCGCCAGTTTGGGCTGGCGACCCGCAAACGGCGACAATGCGGCCTGCGGCTCGGCCAGGAAATTCACAGTGAAATGGAACGTCGAACCTTCGCCTGGCGCGCTTTCGGCCCACATTTTTCCACCCATTAACTCGACAAGTTTTTTGCTGATGACCAGTCCCAATCCAGTGCCGCCGTAATGCCGCGCCGTCGAAGCCTCCGCCTGCATGAACGGCCTGAATAACTTCGCCAGCTTTTCCGGCTTGAGGCCGATGCCCGAATCGCGCACGGAAAAATGCAGGTGCAGGACCGACTTGTTTGACGCGCCGTCCGGTTCCGCGGAAAGCAGCTTGATCTGGACAAAAACCTCACCCTTTTCGGTGAACTTGATGGCGTTGCTCAAAAGATTCACCAGCACCTGCCGCAGCCGCAGTGAATCGCCCTCGACGGTCGCCGGGATGGCGCCGTCCACTTGATAAACGAGGTCGAGTTTTTTTTCGGCGGTCTTGGTCGCCAGCAGGTCAAGCATTTCCTCGACGCGCACGCGCAGGTCGAACGGGCGCGAGTCCAGTTCCATCTTGCCCGCCTCGATTTTTGAAAAATCCAAAATGTCGTTGATGATGCCCAGCAGCGACTCGCCGCTGGTGTGGATGGTGTCGAGGTAGCTGCGCTGGTCGGGGTTCAACGGCGTTTCCAGCAGCAGTCCGGCCATCGCGATCACTCCGTTCATCGGCGTGCGGATTTCGTGGCTCATCGCCGCGAGAAATTCCGACTTTGCCCGCGCGCCGGACTCGGCGGCGATCCGCGCGGCGTCCAGTTCGTGCTGGTGCTGCAGCATTTCGTCGAACCGCCGCTTCGTCTGCAACGCCACCCGCAGACGCGCGCGAAATTCCGCCGCTTCCAGAGGCTTGCCGACGCAATCGCTCGCGCCCAGTTCAAACGCGTGCAGCCGTTCGGACGGTTCCGACGTGAACACGATGACGGGAACATTTTGCGTGACCGCGTTGTCTTTGATCTCGCGCAGCAATTCCATCTTGTCCGCGTCGAGCAGAATCGCGTCCGCAGGCCATTCGTGAAAAAAACGCCGCGCCTCGTCAGGGGAGAACGCAAAACACGACGTGACGCCGTCATCCTGCAAAACAGATGACAACGCCCCCGACAGTTTGGGGTCGTTCACGACCACTAAAATTTGTGAAACCGACCGGCTCATAACAGACAATACATTTTTGTTCCCGCCCGGACTTAAGACATTGAACACGATTTTTTTCAATAGGCCAACCCGATTTTTCGCGCAAAATGTTTTATTCCCCAAACCCGGTTTAATCAGGCTGCAAAAAACAGCGCTTGCAATGTTTGGTGAAAGGCTTTAGAATCGGAACCGTTGGTCAGGCAAACTCAAAATAAATGTAAAAAATAAACACAAACCAATTTGCGTAGCTTTGGCTACTGGCTATCTGAAAACCGCTAATTTTCTTCACAAGGCCATTCCAAGCACGCGCCAACCGGGCGCGGCATGGCGTGCTTCTTGTGAAGGCGATTAGCGGTGCCTCAGATATCTGAACACAAACATCATGTCATTAGAGCCGACACAGGCTGGCCCGCCGGATCGGGACTGCCGCTCCATGTGGCGGTTGATGGAGACCTCGCGAGCAATACGCTGCGGCTTGGATTTCCAGAACTGCTCGGCTTCAAAACTGTCGAGATTGGATTCAGGACTTTTATGCAATAAGGAGGATGGAAAGCCGGCTTCATAAAAGCTAACGACGATGTTACGATAACTGGTTTGAAAAAAACTTCGTTGGGCGGGAACAGCATTTTCAACAATGTAAATTTCGGCCTTTTGATGCTTCACGGGTCTTTCTCGACGACGGCGGAAGATGGCAATGTAAATCAGCAGATGGATTTGCAGCCGGAATGAAGAAATTCATTCCGGCTGTTTTGTTCCGTCCCGAAAGAAACATTGCTGGCCTGCGCCTCCGGCGATAAAATCCCGCCATGCTGCAACCGGTGCTGGATGACAACCCGGCGGTTCAAACCGCTACCGCACGCGACACGACGCTCGCCGCGTTTCGATTCATGCTGCTCGCGCGGCTGCTAGACGACAAATTCGCCGCGCTCTACCGCGCCGGAAAAATCCACGGCGGGGTTTTCCTCGCGCGCGGGCAGGAAGCCTTGAGCGCGTCCATCGGCATTTCACTGAAAAAAACCGACGTGTTCGCGCCGCTCATCCGCGACACCGCAGGCCGGCTTGCGTTCGGTGAAACCGTTCTGGACGCCGTGCGGACTTATCTCGGCTCGCCGCTTGGCCCGATGCGCGGGCGTGACGGCAACGTCCATCGTGGCAAGCCGCAGGAAGGTTATCTGCCAATGATTTCACATCTGGGCGCGATGATTTCCGTAGTCAACGGCGTTTTATTTGCGCGGCGTTTCAAGAAAATTTCTGGCACCGTCGGCGCGGCGTGCATCGGCGACGGCGCGACTTCCACCGGCGCGTTTCACGAGGCGCTCAACCAGGCCGCCGTTGAAAAGCTCCCTCTCGTCCTGATTGTCGCCGACAATCAATACGCCTACTCGACACCGACTTCATTCCAGTTCGCCTGCGAAAATCTTGCCGATAAAGCCGCCGGCTACGGCGTCGAATCCCATTCGGTTGACGGCACGGAATTGTCCGCGTGTCTGGAAACCGTCGGCAAAGCCGTTGCGCGCGCGCGCGCCGGAAACGGCCCGCAACTTGTCGTGGCAAACCTGCTCCGGCTTTGCGGCCACGGCGAACATGACGACGCCAGCTACATTGACCCGCAAGTTAAAAATTCTCCGCTCGGGCGTGACTGCTTGAAAGTCGCCGAAGTATTTTTGCTGCAAAATAAAATTACCGACGCCGCGCAAATCGCCGCCTGGCGGAGCGAAGCCATACGCGAAATCGAAGAAGCCGTCGCGCAAGTCCAGCGCGAACCCGCGCCCGATCCGTTCACGGAAAACTGGTCGGCGATTTCTTCCGGACATTTGAGCGAGACCCACGAAGAAAATGGGAACTGAAATCACCTACATTGACGCCATCCGCGAAGCGCAGTCCCATGCGTTGCGCGACGACCCGCGCGTGTTCATTTACGGGCAGGATGTCGGCGCATTCGGCGGCGCGTTCAAGGCCACCAAAAATCTGGCGAAAGAATTTCCCGGACGAGTTTTGGATTCGCCGATTTCCGAGGACGCGATGGTCGGCCTCGCCGTCGGCGCGGCGATTGAAGGCTTGCGGCCAATCATCGAAATGCAGTTCGCCGATTTTTCCACCGTCGGCTTCAATCAAATCGTCAACCAGGCCGCGAC
>DATCDZ010000184.1:0-43252 GCA_036510395.1 Verrucomicrobiia bacterium | reverse complement strand
CGGCTCTGGCAAATCCGTTTCGTCGCCCGCCAATGGTGCGGGTGGCGGACGCCACGGCGGCGCGTCAAACATGATTTCCGTCAACTCCAGTTCGCGCAGCAGCCAATTGATGTCATCCTTGCGTCCCGTTTGCAAATTACGCTCGTCATGGCCGCGCACGCGCTGTTTCATCAGTTGAACCAGCTTTGGACGCAAGGCCGGATCACGCGCGGCGGCGCGCGGGGTGCGGTCGTCCAGCGCGGGAATGGATTCGTCCAGAAACGCCCGCTCGGCGGCGCGCATCAGTTCCTGCTCGGCGTCTTTCGGCGAGACGCCCGGTGGCAGCGCCTGAACGCGGGAGGAGAACAGTGAAAATTGGTCGGGATTTTCCAGCAGACATGGCGGTGCCAGCGACTCGTCCACGGCGGGTTCTTGGTGGCTCATGCGGGCGCCCAAATCGTCCACGCGTTCGGCGGTAAAACGGACGTGCTGGCCGAGTTGCGTTTCAAATTGTTGCCGCAACCGGGACAGTTTTTCCGCGCCAAAAGTTTCCACCCGCCAGAGCGACCGGCCAAGCAACACCCGGCCCAATATCATCCGTCCGCCCGGCGCGGTCAGGTGTTTGGCCTTCGGCAGCGGGTCAAACCATTCGCGCGCCTCGACAAAACCTTCGTCTTGTTCCCCATCGGAAAGATCATCCGGCTCCACATCTGCCAGGACATCGAGCCGTTTGCGACATTGGGCGAAGGGCGCGCACAGTTTATACACGGCCTTGCCCGATTTGGCGTCCAGCCCGGTCAGCATTTGCCGACGGCGCAGCCGGGAGACCGCTTGCAGCGCGGCATCAAAGCGCGGGAAATGTTCCGCCAGCCAACGGCGCATTTCGGCTTCCGTCAAAGGGCCGCCCAGATGCCGCACAATTTCCCGGACAATTTCCGGCGGGGAAAACTGCGCCACGTCCGGGATGGCTGCCGCCGTGCCGCTCAAACGCCAGTAATGTGGCAACGGGAACACCCAGGTGAGAAAGGTCGAAAACCGCGAAGCGATCCCAGCCAGGCTGCGATCCTGTAAAATCATCGGGGCCGGGTTGGCCGACAACAAATCCACCGCCTCAACCCGTCCGCCAGCAAACACCTTATGGACTTCCAACAAGACGATGCGCATCTGCATTTTGGCCCGCCACAAAACGCGCTCGTCATTCTTGAGTTCGGCCACGCCGTCTTGTTCCCAGCGCCGGGCAAAGGTGGTTTGATTCGCGCCCTCGGCAAAAAAAAGATTCCAAACAAAAAAAGCGTGGGTGGCGTGAAGTCCCCGGCGGCGCGCGGCGGCCATGTCGTTTTGCAGCGCCGCCCGGTCCGGCGCCAGCGCGACCAGTCGCTCCAGACTTTTGGTGTCGAGCCGGTCTTCAATTTCAAGCAACTGGGAATAATTGGCCGCTCCGAAAGGATTGTGGGGGCAATCCGCCGGGCACGCCAGACGGCTCTGGCGCCGTTCTCCGCAGTCTGC
This sequence comes from Verrucomicrobiia bacterium, assembly GCA_036510395.1. Taxonomy (GTDB): domain Bacteria; phylum Verrucomicrobiota; class Verrucomicrobiia; order Limisphaerales; family UBA11358; genus UBA11358. The sequence continues at coordinate 41,767 of DATCDZ010000184.1, read as the reverse complement.
CGGAGAAATGTCCCGCCCCAAGGCGGGACAATGACGCAGTTTTGAAGCTTTGCTCATCTTAAAAGAGCCAATGTAATCGGAAGAAACGTTCTTGTTCAAGCCTCCACAATTATTTGCGTTTTACAAGACATGCAGGTCTTGGCTTCGGCAACAACAACCACGCGTTGACTTATGGTTGACTCATCGCATAGCGTCAGCGCATGACCTGCCTCCTGTCAAAGCCGGTGAAGGCGAGGGAGTTTCTGATTACGACATGGAACTGCCATAAAGCCCATGTGGAACGGTTTGGCTGTCATTTCTTTACGATGTTCTCGAAGTGTAACGCGCCAACAAACTGGTTGCCCACCGCGCCCGCCCACATACTCAACGAGGTATTATGACCTGTATGCGCCGACTAATTCAGATTTCCGTAAAATAATTGTTCATCGGTTTAAACGAGTCCTTCTAGCATCTGCGGCATTTGCTCCAATGTGCGGGACAACGATGCGCGGGCGATGGTTTGTTCGGTTTCGTGAGTGTCGGGGAACAGCACTTTCCATCCGGACGCGGCAAAACATTGCTCGCGCGTGACTTCAATATAATTTCCGCTGATGCCCATTTTTTCGCTGCGGATCAACAAGTCGGCGATTTGCACGGAGGCGATGAGATGTCCATGACTTTGCGCTTTTTCGGGTTGATGATGAAAGCGCACCGTCTGCACGAGCAATTCGGACAGCCGCTGTCGTTCCAGATAAAGTGCGCCCAGCTCGGCGTGATCTACGCCCAAAACTTCGTTTTCAATTTCCTTGAGGTCGCGGACGCCTTGAATCGCCTGGCGATGAATTTCCGTGAAATGATCGGGAAATGTCCAAGCCATGACGATTTTTCCGACATCATGCACCAATCCGGCGATGTAATCCGAATCGTCTGGCGATGATTGCACGGCGCCGGTGATTTCATGCGTCAGAATGGCTGTGCCGATGCAGTGTTGCCAGAATTCGCGCCATGGAAAATCGCATTGCCGGGTAAGCCGCTGGAAATCTTCGATGACGGGCGTCACTGTCACAAGTTGGCGGATTTGGCGGACGCCCAGATAAAAAACCGATTCCTCGATGCTGTTCACGGGCGTGTGCAATCCGTAATAAACCGAATTGACCAGACGCAGCAGCCGCGACGTCAGGCTGGGATCGCGGCGGATAATTTCGGCGATTTGCGCGGTATAACGATGTTCCGTTAGCACCAAACCTTGCAAGGTTTTGTTGATGCTGCTTAGTGAAGGCAAAGACGGACAGCGCGAAAGTTGCGCTTTAATTTCATTTGAACTTGGCTGTTGGATGCTGGCTGGCGTCAAATTTTGCACAATTTCGTCATTCGAGTAGACCGCATTTTATTTTCATCGGTTTTATTTGGAAAAACTTTAATGCGGCGAACAACTTTTGCAGATTTTTCTCAAGCCGCCGGCAAGTTTTGCCGATTAAAAGCCGGACAGCGTGGCGATTGCTGATTTTCAAAATGAGAAATCCCTTAAAAATACATTTTTGTTTGCAATTTGAACCATGACGGCATGAGCAGACATTTGAAATGGCATAAAATCTCTGGCGTGCTTTGTGCATTTGCAACCAGCATCTTTGCTTTCCATGAAGCGCGCGGGGAACGCGCGTATCTGCCATCCGTTGGATCGCCGCCGCTGCGATTCCAAGCTTTCACCGCAAATCATTTGGTTTTCAACTTGGAATCATTTGAAATGACGGCTAAACTGGCGGAAACTTCAAATGTCGTGACGCAGATTGCCGCAAATTCCACGAATAACATTGCGGTTTCCAGGCAAATTCCCGTCGCGCCTGCGAATGCAAATCAGACAAATCAGGTTCCGGTCGAACCGGAAACCGGGGCCGGCGGAAAAAATAATTCTGAAACGCCGGTTTTCTCGCCCGATGCTTCATCGTCGGCAAGCGATTTGCTCACAGTCACGCCGCAGATGATCACTGAATATCTTAAACCGGCTCAAACTCAAACGGATCAGACTACTCAAACAAATTCTGTCGTGTTCGTTCCGGCTGAACTGGAATTTGCGCCGCCAGCCCCGAAAGCGTCCGGCGAAAGTCAGGCCACTTACAAAACCCAATGATTTGGCCTGGCGATATGTTGTTACGGCGCCTCAAAAAACGTTCCGCAGTGGGATTGCACGTCCCCTGGCTGTTGATTTTGTGCCTGCTGATGGCGCTCAAGCCGTTTGTGCGAGCGGAATCATCGGGTGATTCGCCCGCTGCCACGCCTGCTATTTTATTGTCGGAGGATTATGGCGGTTCAAATGCCGTTCAACATGGCATTGTCACTTCCAATGGCGCGGTGCGGGAAATTGTTCCTCCATCCGCAGGCACGAATCCCCCTTCAGCGGCAAGTTTGAACGAACAGAAAGGAACGAACGGGTTTAATGCCAGTCTGGTCATGGCCCGCTACCTCGAAAATGCACGCCAGCCGGAAAAGGCCGAGCCGATTCTCGTGGGTTTGCTGGCGGAAAACGTTCCTGATTCGATTCAAAAATCCGCGTTGCTCGAACTCGGAGCGACAGTGCGTGAGGAAAACGACCTGCCGCGCGCACAGACCATTTATTCGCAATTCCTCAACCGCTGGCCGAATGACGTGAAAGTTCCAGAGATACTTCTCCGGCAGGGCGAAATTTTCCGGGAAATGGGTTTGAACGACATGGCGCTCGGAAAATTTTACAGCGTGATGACCTCGGCGCTGGCGTTGAAAAACGACCAGCTTGCCTATTACCAAAGCCTTGTTTTGCAGACGCAGGTTGAAATCGCCGGAACACATTATTTGATGGGACGGTTCGCCGACGCCGCAGATTTTTACTCGCGTTTGCTTCAAAAAACCGACCCGGCGTTGAACCGCCCGCAAATGCAATTTCGTTTGATTCGCTCGCTCGCAATCATCGGTCGCAACGACGAGGCGGTCGGCCAGGCACAGGATTTCCTTTCCCGTTATGCGGATGCCGATGAAGAACCCGAGGTGCGTTATTATTTAGCCGAAGCCTTGAAAGCCTTGGGGCGGAACAATGAAGCATTGCAGCAGGTTTTGCTCTGTTTGCAGGAGCAAAAAGTCAAAACCAAAAATGATCCCGAAGTCTGGGCCTACTGGCAGCAGCGCGTCGGCAACGAAATCGCCAACCAGCTTTATCGCGAAGGCGATTATGTGAGAGCGTTGGAAGTTTATATCAATCTCGCTCAATTGGATTCATCGCCCGCCTGGCAGGTTCCTGTGGATTATCAGATGGGCATGACTTACGAAAAATTGTTGCAGCCGCAAAAGGCCATTGACACTTACAATCAAATTCTCGCCCGCGAAACAGAAGTTGGCACGAACGCCACGCCCGGGTTGAAAGCCGTGTTCGACATGGCGCGTTGGCGCGCTGGCTTCATCGGTTGGCAGACAAACGCCGAGGCTATTGACCATTCGCTGGCAGAATTGTCGCCCTCCGCAAACAATTCCAACAACACGCAAGCATCAAAAAATGAATAATCCCATTACATCTGAATTCACCGCCGCACTGGTTTTTGAATTGCGGAGCTATCTTAATCTTTGCGAAGAAATTTTGGCTTTGGCCATGCGGGAAAATCAGGCGTTGTGCGGTCAAACCAACTACCAATCGTTTGAATTTCAACAGAAACGAAAGAGCCTGCTGCCAAATCTGGAATCGCTTTCAACCAAATTGCGCAATCGCCGGATCGTGTGGCAGCAGGCGTCGCCGTCCGAGCGCGAACATTGTCAGGAAATAAAGCCCTTGTTTCAAAACATCCAAAGTTTGGTGATGAAAGTGTTGCTGCTGGACCGGGAAAACCAGCAGGCCATGCTCCGTCGCGGTTTGGTTCCGGCCAGACATCTGCCGGCGGCGGCAGTCCAGCAGCCGCATTACGTCGCCAATTTGTATCGGCGCAATTCCATCGTTTAGCCATGTCCCCAAAAAATATGACGCGCTGATTTGCCGCCGGATAACTTAAAAATAGATTCCGTCATTTTGTTCACATTTTTTTGGAAATAAAATCCAGCAAGATCTGAATAAAATGCCGATAAGTCGAAATTTTGTGAATAACTTTCCGAGGCAAAATCTGCCTGTTAATACTTCGAGTAAGATTTTCACTCAATCCCTTGACCCCATCGCGTTTGGTTTGGTCTTATCGGCGTGCACACAAGCACATGGGTATGGCAATCGAAAAAATAATCATCTTGGAAGGCGATTTGATCATCCGCAATCATCTCGAAAATTATTTGCGCCGCTGCCGTTATGACGTGGCTTCCACCCCGACCATTGCCGTGGCGCGCGAGTATTTAAGCAAGGACAATTTCGACCTCGTTTTTCTGGAACTGCGGCTGCCCGATGGCCACGGCGCGGAATTGCTGCAGGAAATTCAAGCGCGTGCGCAAAAGCCGCTGGTTGTGGTCACGACCAGATCCGGCTCGGTTGAATCGGCGGTGGACTGCATAAAAAATGGCGCGTTCGATTACCTCATCAAGCCATTTTCCGACGAACAAATCGGGGTCGTCCTGCGTAAAGCGGAAGAATTTACCCAACTCGTTCGCGTCAACCGGCTGCTCAGCCAGGAAGCCGAAGAAAGCGAACACATTTTGCTCGGCACCAGCCATGACATGGAAAATCTCCGGCAACTGATCCGCAAAGTGGCGCGGACACACGCCACCGTTTTGATTCAAGGCGAGAGCGGCACCGGCAAGGAAGCCGTGGCCCGCGCACTTTATGCCGAAAGCCCGCGCGCCCGCGCGCCGTTCATCAAGGTCAATTGCGCCGCCATTCCTGAAAATTTGATTGAAAGCGAGTTTTTTGGCCATGAACGCGGCGCGTTCACCGGCGCATTGAACAAGCGTGAAGGCCGGTTTGAACTGGCGCACGGCGGCACGATTCTTCTCGACGAAATCAGCGAAATTTCCCCCACGGTGCAGGCCAAACTTTTGCGCGTGTTGCAGGAACGTGAATTCGAGCGTGTCGGCGGCAACCGCACTTTGAAAGTGGACGTGCGGGTCATCGCCACGACCAATCGCGATTTGGAAAAAAGCGTGGAGAAAAAGGAATTTCGCCAGGATCTTTTTTTCCGCCTCAACGTCGTGCCGATCCATGTGACGCCGTTGCGCAACCGCCGTGAAGACGTGCTGGTTTTGAAAAAAGAATTTTTGCGCCGCTTCAGCCGCCGGCACGGTATCCGCATCAAGGGATTCACAGATCAAGTCAGAGAAGTTCTCATAAAACATACATGGCCGGGCAATGTGCGTGAACTTCAGAACGTCATTGAACGCGCCGTTATTTTGTGCGGCGACAACGGAGTGCTCGAACTGCAACATTTGGGTCTGACGATTTCAAATGAAGCGAACGAGGCCGCGCCGGGTTATGCCACCGCCAGGTCGCTTCCGCAAATTCCCGGCCAGCACAACGGGTTTCCAACTTTGGCAGAAATCGAAAGGCATCATATTTTTGCCGCGTTGAACCATTGCAAAAATAATCGCACTCATGCCGCCAAATTGCTGGATGTGAGCATCCGAACGTTGCGCAATAAACTTCATGAATATAGCGATGCCACGCCAAAAATCGACGAAGCCAGGGTAATTGCCGAAACGTGATTGCCGCTGCACGGCAAATTTCGCCGCATTTTGTTTTGTCTGACAACAGTTGCCTATTTACGCCGCCTGCATGGGTAACATTTTCCCACTTCTCGTTCCGGCGTTTCAAAAAACGTCGTTTTTTGCGGATTTTTCCGGCTGGCATCATCGTTGCTTAACTGTCGTGGGAAAATTTGCATGATCGAAGCTTTGTTTAACCAGCCGAATTATCTTACGGCGAAAAAGGCGCTGGACGCCGTGGTGTTGCGCGAAGGAGCGATTGCCAACAACATCGCGAATCTGGAAACGCCCGGTTACAAGCGCGTTGATCTCGCGCCCAGTTTTGAAACGGAACTGGAGCGCGCCAGCGCCTCGGGCGATATGCAGCAAATCGCCGCGTTGAAACCGACGCTGGCCGTTGACACCAGCGCCATCTCGAGCAGTCGCGACGGAAACACGGTGCATTTGGAAAATGAATTGATGCAGATGAACCAAAACGCCATGACGCACGCGCTCGAAACGCAGCTTGTCAGCGGGACGCTGTCGCGGATGCAGATGGCCATCACCGGCAAGGATTGACGCCATGATTCAAATCCTTTCTGGCATACAAAACACCTCCGCTGCGCTGGACGCCGAGCAGACGCGATTGGATGTCATTTCCGAAAACATCGCAAACGCCAACACCACGCACGGACCAGATGGCAAGCCGTATCAACGTCAAGTTGTCGTGTTTGAAACGTCTTTGCAGCAGGCGATGAACGGCGATGGCAGCGTGCAAATGGCCGCCATTCAGGTCGCGCGCATTGAAAAAGACCCAAGCCCGCCCAATTACATTTACGATCCTGGCAATCCCGACGCCGACGCCAAAGGCATGGTCGCGACGCCAAACATAAACATTCAGGATGAAATGGCCGATTTGATTTCGGCCTCGCGCACTTTTGAGGCGAACCTTGCAGTCGTAAAAAACGCCCGTTCGATGGCGATGGAAACGCTTGCCATCGGCAAACACTGACTTCACCACGGCTAAAAACAAAAAAATAATGTCACCTCTTCCGGCAATTACACCAACCATGTCGGGCTTGACGCCAAACGTGGACATGCTTCCGCCGGAAGCGACGCCGTTGCCCTCGACTGGCATCGAAATGCCGTCGGAGCTGGGGCGCACGCAGGAAGCCACGTCCGCTCAACCCGCCAGCCATTCTTTTGCATCCCTGCTTGGCCAGATGGTGTCCGACGTGAGTGCGAAGCAAAATATCTCCGCTCAAGCCGTAAGCGCCCTGCAAAGCGGCCAAACTATGCCGTTGCATCAGGCCGTCCTCGCCATGGAAGAAGCAAATGTTTCTTTTCAACTGATGGTTGAAGTGCGGAACCGGTTGCTGGATTCGTATCAGGAAATCATGCGGATGCAGATTTAGAAATTAAATGAACCAGAATCTTTCAAAACTCTTCGTTCAACTGCGCGACATTTGGGGGCAACTTGGGGCAACTCAACGTCTCAATGTTGCCGCCGCGACTTTTGTGCTGGTCGCCGGTCTTGGCGCGCTCGTGTATTGGTCTTCACACGCCGATTACGCATTGCTTTACGGCGGACTTTCCGACACCGAGGCGGGCAAGGTCGTTGCTGCGCTGGATGATGCCAAAGTGCCTTACAAAGCCAGTAATGGTTCAATTTACGTCCCAGCGGATAAAGTTTATTCGATGCGAATGCAACTGGCCGGACGCGGCGTTCCGAGTGGCGACGGCGTCGGCTTTGAAATTTTCGACAAGGCAAATTTCGGCATTTCAGATTTCGTCCAGCGCGCAAATTACACTCGCGCCGTGCAAGGCGAACTGGCGCGCACGATCAGCCAGATTGATGAAGTTGAATCCGCGCGGGTGATGATTGTGATGCCGGAAAACCGTTTATTGCTGGACAAAAGCACTTATCCGACCGCATCAGTTTTTGTCCATGTGCGCGGTAATTCGCAACTTCAGCCGCAGTCCATCAATTCCATCCGTTTCCTCGTCGCCAATTCCGTTGAAGGTCTCAAGCCCAATCACGTCAGCGTCGTGGACAATCTCGGCAATGTGCTTTCCGAAAACGCGGATGACGATTCGCTCACGGGCTTGACCAGCACGCAACTGGCCGCACGCCGCAACTTGGAACAATATCTCGCCAAAAAAGCGCAGGATATGCTCGACAAGGTTCTCGGCCCCGGCCAGGCCGTCGTCCGCGTTTCCGCCGAGATCAATTACAACACGCTCACAAGCACGGACGAAAAATTTGATCCAGACGGCCAGGTCATCCGCACCCAGACAAAAAACGATCAGACCACGGATTCTTCCACCACCACGACGTCTTCGCCCGTTGGCATTTCGGCAAACACCGGCACGAATTCAATTCAAACCGCCGCCGCACCGGTCAACAATACGCAAAATCACACCACGACTTCGACGGTGGAATACGAAATCGGAAAAACTACCAGCAGCACTGTGCAGGCGGCAGGCGGCATCAAACGACTGGACGCTTCTGTCACCGTCGCCGCGCAAATGCAAGGCGCCGGCGATGAGCGCAAGATCGTTCCGCGCCCGCCGGAAGACTTGAAAAAACTTCAAGACATCGTTGCCAACGCCGTGGGCATTGACACAACTCGCGGCGATACGATTGCGCTGGAAGAATTGCCGTTCAACAACGATTTCGCCACCGAAGTCACGAAGGAATTGAACCAGCAGCAAAAAACCGATTTCTGGTGGACGCTTGCGCGCAATTCAGTTTATCCCGCGCTCGGAATTTTGGCGCTGATGATTTTATTGCGTCTTTTCAAGAGCACGCCCGTTCAGGAAATTCCCATCGGCGTTCCCGTTGGCCGGTTGATCGCAAAACATAATGGCAATGGAAACGGAAATGGCCACGGCAAATTAGGCGAGTTCGAGCCGCAGCCGGGTGTCGTAACCGTGGACGTGCTCAACCGGCTTATCAAAGAAAATCCGGCCAACATGACCCAGGCCATCCGCGATTGGATGACCAAAGGCCGGGCCACCGAAAATTAAATCATGGCCGCAACCCTTGAAGCACCGGAAATAGCCGCAGCCGAAAGCGGCGCGCTGACCAAAACGCAAAAACTCGCCGCGCTGCTGGTCATGCTTGGCGCGGAAAGCGCCGCCGTGATCCTGAAACAATTTCAGCCTCGCGAAATCGAGGCGGTCTCGCGTGAAATGGCGCGCTTCAATCTCATCACGCGCGAACAGCAGCAGGAAATTCTGATTGAATTTTCCGAAGTTGCCGTTTCAGCGAGCACTTCGGTTTCCGCCGGCGTCGAAGCGACGCGCAACACGCTGGAAAAGGCGTTCGGCAGTTTCAAGGCGAGTGACGTTTTGAGCCGCGTCACTTCCATGAAGGCGCCGATTGGCGCGATGCAAGTCATCGCGGACATGGATCCGCGCCACATTTTTAATTTGCTGCGCGACGAACAAGTGCAGGCGATCACATTCATCATCAGTCATCTTTCGCCTGAAAAAGCCGCGCAAGTTTTGAATCTGTTGCGCGTCGAACAACGCGAGCAAGTGATTGAACGATTGGCAAAGCTCGCGCCCACGCCGGTCGAAGTCGGCGAAAAAGTCATGGACGTTCTCAATGCCAAGCTCGGCGTCAAGCAAACGCGAGCGCTGACGCAGACCGGTGGCATCACGAGCGTCGCGGATTTGCTCAATGCGATGGACAAAACCGTCAGCCGCACGCTGCTCACAGGCATTGAAGAGCGCAACCCGGAATTGTTCCAGGCCATCCGCAAAAAAATGTTCACTTTCGAGGACTTGCTGCTGCTCGATCCGCCCCACATCCAGCGCATCATGCGCGAGATTGACGCGCGCGACCTCACGATGGCGCTCAAAAAAGTCAGCGAGCCGCTCAAGAAATTATTGTTGTCCAACATTTCGCGCCGCGCCGCCGAGTCCGTGCAGGAAGAAATGGCATTCCTCGGCCACGTGAAAATGCGCGACATTGAAGCCGCGCAATTCCGCATCATTGACATCGTCCGCAAATTGGAATCTGAAGGAGAAATTGAACTGGACAACGCCAATGCCACCGAGTCCGAATATGAAATGGTCTGATTCCATCGCGCCCGGCCCATCGCTGCGCGACGTGCGCCTGCTGGTGAAAGCGCCGGCGCAGGATTGGGAGGCGCATTTGCGCGAGCGCGAGGAAGCCGCCTACGAAAATGGCCGCCGCGACGGCGAGCGCGCATCGGGCGAACAACTTTTGAAGCAGCGAAATGAAACGGTGGAATTGCAAAATGGCGTTTTGAATTCGCTTCAACAGGCGCTCCCTCAATTGATCCAGGAAAATGAATTGGCGTTGATTTCTCTGGCGCTGGAAACGGCGCAAAAAATTGTCGCCGGTTTGCCGATTGATTCGCAAATGGTTGAAACCGTCGTGCGCGACGCGCTGCGGCAGGTCGAAGACACCGCGGAAATCACGATTCAACTTCATTCCGACGATTTGGCGCTGATGCAAAATAATCATTCAACGTTGCTGAACGGTTTGCCGGAAACCGGGCCATTGCGTTTTGTCGGCTCGTCCGAAATCACGCGTGGCGGCTGCCTCGTGCAAACGCGATTTGGAATCATTGACGCGCGACGCGAAACGAAAATGGAACAACTTCGCAAAACTTTGATCGCATGATTGCCACCGCGCCATGTCCGACGAATCGTTTGCAAAACGCCGCGAGGCGCGTGCGCGAGGCGCGCGTGACCGAAACGTGCGGGCGCGTCGTGCAACTCATCGGGCTCGTCGTCGAATCGGAAGGTCCGCTCGCCGCGCTCGGCGAAGTTTGCCGGATTCAATCGGCGCGGCAAAATGGGCACAATGACGAAATGCTCGCGGAAGTCGTCGGCTTCCGAAATCATCATTTGCTCCTGATGCCGCTCGGAGAAATCCACGGCATTCATCCCGGCGCGGAAGTGATTGCCACCGGCGCGCCGTTGCGCGTGGCCGTCAACAGCGCGCTTAAAGGCCGCGTGATTGACGGACTGGGAAATCCAATTGACGGACTGGGCGCAATTTCAACGGATCACACGGTCGGATTGAATTTGCGTCCGCCGCATCCGCTCAAACGACAGCGCATCACGGATGTTTTTCAGACCGGCATCAAGGCGATTGACACATTCACCCCGCTCGGACGCGGACAGCGCCTTGGAATTTTTGCCGGCAGCGGCGTCGGTAAATCCACGTTGCTCGGCATGATGGCGTCGCAGGCGGAAGCGGATGTGAATGTGATTGCACTCATCGGCGAACGCGGACGCGAGGTTCGCGAATTTTTGGAGCGCGATCTGGATGAAAATGGCCGCAAGAAATCGGTTGTCATTGTTGCGACCTCAAACGAACCGGCGCTCAATCGTGTGAAAGGTGCATTTCTGGCGATGGCCATAGCCGAACATTTTCGCGACACCGGGCAAAATGTTTTGCTGATGATGGATTCCGTCACGCGTTTTGCGATGGCGCAACGCGAAATCGGTTTGGCAGTCGGCGAGCCGCCAACGACGCGCGGCTACACGCCGTCGGTTTTTTCGTTGCTGCCGCAATTGCTCGAACGCGCCGGCACGGGTGAACAAGGTTCGATCACCGGCCTGTTCACCGTGCTCGTCGAGGCGGATGACATGAACGATCCGATTGCGGATTCAGTGCGCTCGATTCTCGACGGCCACATTGTTTTGACGCGCGAATTGGCGACGCAAAATCATTATCCGGCGATTGACGTTTTGGAAAGCGTGAGCCGACTCAACCGCGATTTGCTGCAACCGGAGCAATTGAATCTGTCCGCCAACGCACGCGAGCATTTGGCGATTTATCGGAAGAATCAAGATTTGATCAATATCGGCGCGTATCCGGCGGGCAGCAATGCGGCGATGGACCAGGCCATTGCATTACATGGACCGTTGAACAAATTTTTGCGACAGGGCGTGAACGAAGGTTTCACCGCCGATCAAAGCTGGTCGCTGCTGGCAAAAACTTTGACCACGCCGGCAGTGGCTGAAAAAATTGCACCGGTCAAAAAATAAATTCGCGCGATGACACGATTCAAATTTCCGCTCGAATCACTGCGCGTGCTGCGCAAGCAGAAGGAGCGCGCCGCGCAGCAGCGTTATGCGCGGGCGCTCACAGTTTGCAGCAAGGCTGAAGCTCAATTGCAGAACGCCTTTACAGAACTGGAGACGGGCTGGAACTCATTGAGCCGTGAACTGGCCGCCGGTGTCGCGGTCAGCCGGCTCGTTTATTTGCGCACTTGGTGCATGGTTCTGGAAATTCGCTGGCGTGAACGCAAGGCGGTCCTGGCGGAAGCGCGCCGCGTCGCGGAACTGGCGTTTCAGGAAATGATTTTCGCCGCGCGTGACCGCGAAGGATTGGACCGGTTTCACGACAAGGCGCGCCGCGCCCATGAACACGAAATTTTGCGCGAGGAACAGAAAGATTTTGATGAGATGGCCGTGCAATCAAACGCCACACCCGGCTTGATGCAATTAACCGGCCACGGGAAAATTTATTGAACATGATCCGAATACTTCAATCTTCGTGGTTCGTGGCTCTCGTAGGCTGCCTGTTGTATCTGGCGACCACGGTCGTTGTTTTGAATCCTTCAAAATTTGCGGGCGTGCAATTTTTGAAGCCGGATTATTCCGCTGATGACGATCCGTCGTGGAAATTTCGAAATCCGGAATTTGACCAATGGGTCGCGCAAATCAAGAGCGAGAAGAACAGCCTCGATTTGCGGGAACAAAATTTGAATGAATTGCAAACACGGCTCAACGCGGAGCTTCAGGAGATTTCCACCGTGACGCAAACCGTCGCCCGGTTGCAGGAAACTTTTGACCAAAATGTCATCCGTTTCAAGGCGCAGGACGCAGACAACATCAAGCATCAGGCCAAGCTCATGGCCGCCATGTCGCCCGAAGGCGCCATCGCCATGCTGAAAGAAATGCCCGATGACGATGCTGTGCGGATTCTTTACACGATGAAAACCGATGAGGCCAGCCTCATCCTAGATACGTTGAGTAAAATGGGCGAAACGCAAGCCAAACGCGCCGCACAATTGACGGAACGGTTGCATCAGGTTCTTTCGCCGGCGCCGGCCAAAGCGGCAACTCCGTAATGTCAACTCTTCCTAACATTTTGCCGATGAAAGGCGCTGGTTCATTTCGCGGCGGTGAAACGCCGGCTTTGGATGGAGCGTCCGGCAAAACCGGGGAACCGTTTGATCATTTGATGGCGTGCGCCATGTCGCCATCCTCAAAGGAAGTGGACCCGGTGGAAGAACAGAATCCGCCTGCGAAAACGATTGTTTCTGATTCGGAAGAACGAAATGTTCCTCCAGACAAATCGCCGCATCCATTTCAAACCCGGAACAAGATTGCTGAAAATTCAAACCCGCATCAAACAGAGGATGTCCAACTTCCGCTTCAATCACCCCCAAAAAAATCCGGCGCACAGACATCTGGCAAAAATTCTCACAAAAAGGCCGACGGCAATTCCAACGTTGCGGTAAATTCATTTGAACACCCGGAACTCACGGACATGGCAATCAATCTCAAAAATGTTTCCGTGGCGACAATCTCGCCTGTTGTGGCGATGATTGATCCAAAGATTGGATCGAACGCAAAGGAGGCGGCGAACATTTCAGCAGCAATTCCAAAAGCGACGGTGGCAGGCAAATCTGCCGTGATTTTGGCGGCTTTACCCGACGGGAAAAACATTTTACCGGCCGCATCAAAAGTTCCCGGCCCGATTATTTCACAAAATCAGACGGCAAGTGTTGAAGCAAATCCGGCAATTAAAGCCGCCGGTCAGGAAAAAATCGCGGCGGCAGTCGAAGCGTTATCCACAGAAAAATCAGAACCAACGAATGCCAAAATCACCGGGCTGACTGCGGCAAATCCGCAGGTTTTGCCATCGGCCAAAGACGCCGCTGGCGATTTGCCGACGCCGAAACCTGGCACCGAATCATTCCAACCGCCGCCGCGTGAATTTTCCACGCCGCCAGGCATGGCGGTGAAAACGGCGGCGTATGCAAAGCCCGACATTAATGGCACACCCGTTGCTCAACAGAATGTGCCGATGAATAAAACGGAAAATAAAGACAAAACCACCAGTTCGGCAGGGAAAATTTTGCCGGGCAGCCCGGTTTCCGTTGAGCGTGAGAATAATTTGCCGCCGCGCGAAAATTCTTCCGCGCTGGCTTTATTGCGCGCTGGTCAGATGACAGCAACCATCACAGGCAATTCTCCGGATCGCGCTGATGTCGCACGGCTGTCTGCCGACCCGGCCGGTTCAATCGTCAGCGCCGCCGCTGTTGATTTTCGTTCACGCACTTTAAAGCGCACGCAGGACATGATTGTGTTGCAAACGACGCGCTTGATCAATGCAGGCTCTGGCTCGTTGCAAGTGGTGGTCAAACCCGACGCAGGAACTCAGTTGTCTTTGGAATTGCGCCAGCATGGCGACAGCGTGGAAGCGCAGGCCATTCTACAACGCGGAAATTTCGAGCATTTGAATCAGCAATGGCCGGCCTTGCAGCAGCAGTTGGAACAGCGCGGCATCCGGCTCGCGCCGCTGGTCGGCGATGGAAATTTTGTCAACAGAGACGGAACCAACACTTTTCAAAACAAACAAAATCATGCCGCCGAACCGGATTCATTTCCCACTGGAGCGTTCGCGGAAGTTGCGCCTGTCAGTTCATCCGCGCAACCGGCTGCGCGCGCGGGAATGCATCGTGGTTGGGAAAGCTGGGCTTAAATTATTATGCAAGTCAACGCAACCGCCAATGTCTCGACCGGAACCACTTCAGCCGATACGGTTTCCGGGTCGCAACAAACCTTGAATCAAAAGGATTTTTTGCAGCTTCTGGTCGCGCAGATGCAAAATCAAGACCCGCTGAATCCGCAGTCGGACACGGATATGGCGGCACAGATGGCGCAGTTCACTTCGCTGACGCAATCGAGCGCGATGTCTTCTTCGCTTTCGATGTTGCAGGCCAACAGCCTCATCGGCAGCACGGTTTCGCTGCAAGTTGATCCGAAAACGACCGCTAGCGGCGTGGTGGAAGGGGTTATTCTTAATGGCGGAACACCGCAAATCATCGTCAACGGGACAACCTATGATTTGAGCCAGGTGACATCGGTCACGCCAACGGTAACCAGCCAGACATCGTCATCCAGCCCAAACACGAACTAAAACCAACCAACCAAAAATAAAATTATGCTTCTTTCAATGGATTCGGGCGTCAGCGCCCTTGACCAGTTTCAGCAGGATCTGAACGTCATCGGCAACAACATCGCCAACGTGGACACCGCCGGCTTCAAATCCGCCGATGTGGAATTCGCCAACGCCCTTAGCCAGACCATCGGCTCAAATGCCATCGGTTCGATGCAGGTCGGCACCGGCGTGGCGACCAGCGAGATTACCAATCAATTCACGCAAGGCGCCATCAACACCACCGGCGTGCAAACCAACATGGCGGTGAATGGAAACGGTTTTTTTCTCGTGAAGGATTCGTCTTCCGGCCAAACCTATGTCACGCGCGACGGCGATTTCAGCGTGGACACAAATGGTTATCTGGTGACCAGCACCGGAATGCGCGTGCAAGGCTACACCGATTCCGGCCACGGCACGGTCGGCGACATCCAGATCAGCAACGCGGGCGCGCCGGGCGGCGACACTTCCGCCGTCCAGAGCTACACTTTTGATTCCAGCGGCAACGTGAGCATCCTTCTCGCCGACGGCACCCAATACACCGGCGGGCAGGTTTTGCTGCAAAATTTCACCACGCCAACACAATTGATCAGCATGGGAAACAATCTTTATTCCGGCATGGCCAATGCCGGAGCGCTGGCAACACCGCTTGCGCCAAGCACCAATGGCCTCGGAAGCATCGTCAGCGGTTCGCTGGAAATGTCCAACGTGGACCTGGCCGGCCAGCTTACGTCGCTCATCACCACGCAACGCGCCTATGAAGCCAATACAAAAGTCATCACCACGAGCGATGAAATCCTCCAGGACACCGTCAATTTGATTCGTTAAGCCTTTATGCCTGAAGACGACAAGAAAGAGGCGGGAGCGGCGGAAGAATCCACCGCGCCTGCTGCCGCGCCGTCCGGCGGCGGCTTCAAAGCATGGCTGCCGCTGATCGTCACCATTCTAATCATGCCGGCGCTGGCGTTTGGCGTGGCACAATTTGTCATTCTGCCGCAATTGCAAAAGGGATTGGGCATCAAGACTGCCAGCGTTTCCACCAGCACCGGCAACACCAGCCAGCCCAAGAAGGAATCCGCAAACGCAAAACAAGAATCCGTGCTGATGAGCAAATTGCTCGTCAACGTGGCCGGCACAATGGGTGCGCGCTACCTGCTGGTCAGTCTTTCAATCGCCGGCGCCAGCGCGGATTTCAAGGAAAAGATGGCGGAGCACGACGCACAATTGCGCGACATGGCCAGCGGCGCGCTCGCGACCAAAACACTCGCCGACCTGGAAAAACCCGGCGAGCGAAATTTGATCCGCACCGAGTTGATGACCGGCTTTAACAACATTCTTGGCGATTCAATTGTGCAGGACATTTATTTCACAGAATTCGCCATCCAATAAAAATTAAATGAGCGAATCCGGTTCACCCACAACGGCACCTGAAGCAAGCGATGTGTTTGTGTTGACGGCGAAGGGCGTGCGCGAACGCCGCAAGGCAGCAGACATCCGGGGACACGATTTTCGTCAATCGGGATTTCTGACGCCAAGCGAATTGCGCCGCATCCGCCAGCGCCACGAACAATTCATTCGCGCGCTGGCAGCGCGGCTGGCGATTTTCTTGCGCCTTGAATTCACCCTGCAACTTTCCAAAGTGCAAATCGTCGGCTACCAGAAATTCATTGAGAATCTGCCCAGCCCCACGCACATCACACTGTTCAAAACCGATCCGCTGAAAGGCGTTGGTTTGCTCGTTATTCCGCCGCAACTTGGCTTGACACTCGTGGACCGACTGTTGGGCGGTTCGGGACAGCCGCCGGAAGAAAGTCGCGATTTGAGCGAAATTGAAATCGCACTCATTGACCAGGTCGCCACGCTCGTCATCGCCGAATGGTGCAATCACTGGCCGGAAATGCGCGGGCTGCATCCGTCGCTGCTTGGCCACGAAAATAACAGCCGTTTTCTGCAAACCGCGACGCCCGATACTGCGATGCTGATTTTAACGATGAACGGCGGCATCGGCGAACAATCGGAACCGATCCAAATTGTTTTTCCTTACGCAACCGTCGAGCCGCTCATGCGTTTGCTGTCGCCGTCATTGCCCGGCTCGGAAGCCGCTCCGGCGCGCGCGGCCAAACCGAAATGGAATTCAGAATTTGACGAAGTGAAAGTTCCCGTCATCGCCGAATGGCAAGGGTTGAAAATGTCCGCCGGCGAAATCACGCGGCTCAAAGTCGGCGATCTCCTCGCGCTCGATTCCGCGTGCGCCGCGCAGGTTCAATTAAGTTTGAACCAGGTGCCCAAATTTATAGGACGTCCCGGAACTTCTTCCGGCAAATGGGCCGTGCAACTGACCAGCAATATCGCCGGTAACAATCTGACATGAACGCCACCGCTGAAAACCCCTCAAACTTAAACATCGTGCTCGACGTGCCCGTGAGCCTCACCATCGAACTCGGCGGCTGCCAGTTGCCGATGCGCGAAGTGCTCCAGCTCACCATCGGCTCCGTCGTCCAGCTCGACAAGGCCGCTGACGCGCCCGTCGAATTGAGCATCAACGGCAAACTCATCGCACGCGGTGAAGTTGTTGTCATCGAAGAACGCTTTGGCGTGAAAATCACCGAAGTCATCGGCAGCAGCACCGCCGTCGCGGCATGAAAAGCAGAATGAAGATTTTTTCAATTAGGGCAACTTGTTTTGTTTCTGCATTCTGCGCTTTGCATTCTGCATTTGCCCAGACCAATGATTTCGGCACAGCCCATTTGGTTGCGCCGTCGCTGCCCGACGCAAGCATTTCTTTCATTCGCGTCCTCGGCGCGCTGGCGCTGGTCATCGGCTTGTTTCTCGGCGGCGTCTGGTTTTTCAAAAACTGGCAGCGGTTTTCCATCCAGCGCGGACGCGCGCCAAAATTAAATGTTCTTGAAACCCGTTCGCTCGGCGGTCGCCATGCGATTTACGTCGTGGGTTACAATCATGAACGGTTTTTAATTTCGTCGTCGCCCGGCGGCGTGAATTTTTTGAGCCACTTGCCAAGCGCCACGGAAGGCGAACTGGACGCAACCGCGAAAAATCCTCCCGCGCCGTCGTTCGCGCAGGCGTTGACGCAAGTGCTCAAAGGCAAATGAACGCGCGCAAAACATTCTGGCGATTGTTGCTGCCGCTGCTGTTAATTTTCGGAGCGTTCACGGCCTCCGCACAAACAAATCTTTCCACAAGTTTCGGTCCCGTTTCAATTTCTCTCGGCACGAACAGCGGCCCGCAAAACGTGGACATGGGAATAAAAGTTCTGTTTTTCCTCACGCTGCTCACGCTCGCGCCATCGATTTTATTGTTGATGACCTGTTTCACGCGCGTCGTCATCGTCCTTTCGTTTGTGCGCAGCGCGTTGCAATTGCAAGGAACGCCAGCCAGCCAGATCATCATCGGTTTGTCGTTGTTCATCACCTATTTCATCATGGCACCGGTTTGGGACAACATCAGCCGCGACGCCATCGTGCCGTATCAGGCGCACCAAATCAACGATCAACAGGCGCTCGACCGCGCGTCCGCGCACATCCGCACATTCATGCTCAAGCAAACGCGGCCAGCGGACGTGGAACTGTTTGTCTCGATGGCGAAATTGCAGCCGACGGATGCAAATCAACTGCCGCTGCGCGTTGTTATCCCTGCGTTCATCATCAGCGAACTGCGGACGGCGTTTCAAATGGGGTTCCTGATTTATGTGCCGTTCATTTTGATAGACATCGTCGTGGCCACCGTGCTGATGAGCATGGGCATGATGATGATGCCGCCCATGACGATTTCGCTGCCATTGAAACTGCTTTTGTTCGTACTCGTGGACGGCTGGTCGCTCGTCGTGCAATCGCTCGTCCGCAGTTTTGGAACGTAAATTTATGAACGCTGAATTCGCCATCGAACTGTTGAAGACCATGATTTACCAGGCGCTCACCATTGCCGCGCCAATCTTGATCACAGCCATGGTCATCGGTTTGGTCATCAGTTTATTTCAAGCCGTGACGACGATTCACGAGCAGACGCTGGCGTTCGTGCCCAAGGCGCTCGCGGTCATCGGGGTTTTGCTGCTGTTGATGCCATGGATCGTGCGTTCGCTCGTTGAATTCACCACTGCCGTCATTCAAAAAATGCCGCAGATGGTGCAATGAACAAAAATGGAAGCGGATTTTTCCAACTGGATGCTGGTTTTTTTGCGTGTCAGCGCGTTTTTGCTCGTGCTGCCGTTTTTCACGATGGCCAATTTTCCCGTCACGATGCGCGTGGCGGTCGGCGCAATCATTGCGCTGCTGCTGGCCCCGGTTCTGCCGGCATTTACATTGGACAAGCTGGATTTTATTTCCGTGTTGGGCGTGATGGCGCAGGAGATAAGCATCGGTTTGCTGCTGGGTTTTGTTTCGCGCATGATTTTTTATGCGGTGGACATCGCCGGCAGCATCATCTCCACGGAAATGGGTTTGAATCTCGCCTCGATTTTTGACCCGACGACACAACAATCCTCGCAAATCGCCGGAACGATCCTGGTTTTTATCGCTACCATCGTGATGCTGACGCTCAACTTGCATCACTGGCTGCTGCTCGGATTTGAACGCACCTACACCGTGCTGCCGATGGGCGGTGCGCATTTGAACAATGCTCTATTTGAAAATGTCGTCGCGCAAACGAGCCGCGTTTTCGTGGTCGCGCTGCAAATCTCCGCGCCGGTCATCGCGGTTTCATTTGTCATCACTCTTATTTTTGCCGTGTTAAGCCGCGTCGTGCCGGAAATGAACGTGTTCACGGAGATGTTCGGTTTTCGGATTGTCGGCGGACTGATTGTTTTCGGTTTCACGCTGCAACTTTCAGCGCAATACGTCAGTAACTATTTGAACCGCTTGCCGGATGATTTGTTGAACGTCGCGCAGATGATTGGAGGAGCCCCATGAGCGAACAAGTTGGTGAAAAGACGGAGCAGCCGACACCGCGCAAGCTGGAGGATGCGATCAAAAAAGGCCAGATTGCCCGAAGCGCGGAAGTGCAGACGGTCTTTGTCCTGATGGGCGCGCTCGCGGCGCTGACGTTTGCAGGACGCGAAATCTGGCAGCAACTCGTCAGCGCGACCGTGCTCACTCTCGGCCATTTGCATGACACGACGATCACGGCAAATTCATTGCAGGGCTACGGCGTTTCCGGCGTTTTTATTTTGCTGAAATGTGTCGGCCCCGTCGTGCTGGCAACGGCGCTTGCGGGATTGCTGGCCGGCGCAATTCAAAATCGCTTTAACACCGCTTCCGAAGTGCTCGCGCCGGATTGGAACCGCGTTAATCCCGCGGAAGGTTTCAAGCGCATTTTTTCCGTGCGCATGTTCGTGCCTGCGCTTGTCGGCATGGTGAAATTTATTTTCATCCTGGCGGTGACGTATTCGGAAATCCGCAACGTTTTGAACGATCCGATTTTTACTTCATCCGTCAGCACCAGTCGTTTGGTGGAATTTCTCGGCGAAACATGCTTGCGGATTATTTTGCGGGTCTGTCTCGGCTTGCTGGTCATCGCGGCGGCGGATTACGGCTACCAATTCTGGCGCACGCAGCGCGATCTGATGATGACCAAGCAGGAATTAAAGGATGAAATGAAGAACGCGGAAACGAATCAACGCGTCAAGGCGCAGCGGCGAAAACGCCGCGCCATCAGCAAAGCCAAGGCGTTGGCGGATGTTCCGACCGCCGATGTCGTGGTGGTCAACCCGACGCACATTGCCATCGCGCTTCGTTACGACCGCAAAGCGATGCGCGCACCGAAAGTCGTCGCCAAAGGCATTCGTTTTAACGCGGAAAAAATCCGGGAAATTGCGGAGCAACATCAGGTTCCCATCGTCGAAAACAAATCGCTGGCGCGGATGCTTTTCAAACACGGGCGCGTCGGTGGCGAGATTCCTGCTCAACTGTATGCGGCGGTTGCGGAAATTCTTGCGTGGGTTTATCGCGTGAACCGTTACCGCTATTTCGCGGAGCAGAATCAGACTTAAAAAAACACTCATGGGCTCATTAAGTGACAGGATGCGAAAGCTGCTTCGTTACGGCGATTTGTGGCTGGTGGTTGCGTTGCTTGGCACGATCCTTTTGTTGATCCTGCCGGTTCCGCCATTCTTGCTCGACTTGCTGTTGACAGGCAGCATCAGCATTTCGCTGCTCACGTTGCTGGTCATTCTTTACCTGCGAACTCCGGCAGAATTTACCGGGTTCCCGACGTTGTTGCTGTTCATCACCCTTTATCGGCTGGCGCTTAATGTCGCCGCCACGCGGCTCATTTTGCTCAACGGTTACGCCGGCCACATCATCCAGGCATTCGGTAATTTTGTGGTTCAAGGTAATTACGTCGTCGGCCTGGTCGTTTTCCTGATTCTCGTTCTCATCAATTTTATCGTCATCACCAAAGGCGCGGGACGCATTGCGGAAGTCGCCGCGCGCTTCACGCTGGACGCACTGCCCGGCAAGCAAATGGCGATTGATGCCGAACTTAATGCCGGCCTCATCAAGGAAGTCGAGGCGCGCAGCCGCCGGCGTGCGTTGGAAGAAGAAGCGGATTTTTACGGTTCGATGGACGGCGCGAGCAAATTCGTGCGCGGTGACGCCATTGCCGCCGTGCTGATCACGCTCATAAACGTCATCGGCGGTTTTGTCATCGGCATCGTGCAAAAGGGCATGACCGTGAGCGAGGCGCTGCAACATTTTACAATTTTGTCCATCGGCGACGGCCTGGTTTCTCAAGTTCCTGCGCTCATTACGTCCACCGCTGCCGGTATTCTCATCACGCGCGCCACGGCGAAAAACGACCTGGGCCGTGAACTCGGACGGCAGTTGTTGTTTTATCCAAAGGCGCTGACGATTCTGTCCGTGATGCTTTGCGTCATGGCGGTCGTGCCGGGTTTGCCTATGCTGCCGTTTCTCACGCTCGCAATCATCACCGGATTGCTTTCGTATTCCATTCATCGTCACGGCACACCCGAACTCAACGCGCCAAATTCTCCAACTTCCGCTTCCATGGGCATGAAGCTCGGCGAAGCCAAAACTGCCGGCGGCGGTTCAGCCACCGCTGCGGAAGCCAAAGCCGCCGACAAAATTGAAAATTTGCTCATCCTGGACACGCTGCAAATTGAACTCGGCTACGGACTCGTTGCCATGGCGGATTCAAAAAAGGGCGGCGATTTACTGGAACGCGTGACCGGAGTGCGCCGGAATTTTGCAACGGACATGGGAATGTTGATTCCCCCAATCCGCCTGCGCGATAATCTTCAGCTCGGCACGAACGAATATCGGTTTTTACTTAAGGGAAATCCATTCGCACAAGGTCAGCTCATGCCCGGCCACTGGCTGGCGATGAATGCGACGAACAGCAAGACCACGCTCAAAGGGATGCCGACCGTCGAGCCGGTTTATCAACTGCCAGCGACGTGGATTACGAGCGTGGAACGCAAAAACGCCGAGATTGCCGGTTACACGGTCGTGGACGCGCCGTCAGTTTTGGTCACGCATCTTTCGGAAACCATCCGCCGCCATTGTCACGAAATATTGACGCGACAGGACGTGCAAGTGTTGCTCGATAACTTGAAGCAAACCAATCCTGCCGTCGTGAATGAATTGATTCCGGCGCAATTGAGCATCGGCCAGGTGCAGCGGATTTTGCAAAATCTTCTGGCGGAAGGAATCTCCATCCGCAATCTCGCGGGTATTCTGGAAAAAGTGGGTGACTACGCCGCGTTCACGAAAAATCCCGACGAGCTTTCCGAACACGCGCGGAAAGCGCTGGGTTCGCAATTCACAAAACCATTTCAAAATGAAAACGGCGGAATGCGCGTCATCACGATTGATCCGAGACTGGAACAGCAGCTCACGCAAAGCGTGCGCCAGTCGCCGTCGGAGGTCGCCCTCATCATCGAACCCAAGCTCGCGCGGCACGTCGTGGAAGCGCTTTCAAAATTCGTGCAGCAAATGCTGGCGGCCGGACAGCAACCGATCGTCTTGTGCGCGCCGCAACTGCGGCTGGCCTTCCGCCGTTTTTTTGAAGCGACATTTAGCAATCTCGCGGTGCTGTCCTATTCGGAAATTCCGGCGCGAGTCCAGATTCAGAATGCCGCAGTCATTCCAAGTCCGGAATAAAAGATGCAGCTCGTCGCCATCATCGCCGAAAATGCGGATGCCGCGCTGGCAAAAGTTCATGAACAACTTGGCCCGGACGCCGTCGTGGTGAGCGTGCGGAAAATTCCGGGCGAAGGCTTCTCGCGATTCTGGCAGAACAGCCGGCGACTTGAAGTGACGGCGGGTGTTCCGCAAACGGCGTCGCTGGAAAAAAGAGAAATCCCGGCAAAAACTACAAACGCCGGCGTTCAATTCCGCAAACAACCCGCAGTTGAAACGCCAGCCAACAAATCGCCGGACGGACGCTGGCGAAGTATTGCATGGCTGGAATCCAACGGGCTTTTGCCCGCATTGACCGGACAATTGGAACAAAAAGTTCATGTGCTGCACGGCAAAGAACCGCCGACGACGCCGGAGGCGGAATGGACGGCTGTCACGGATTTGATTGTCTGCCACTGGCGACCGGCGCGACAGGTGATGGCCGGGACTGGGCGGCCTCATGTTTTTATCGGCCCGTGCGGTTCAGGCAAAACAACCGCGCTTTGCAAATGGATGACCTCGGCGGTTTTGTTGAACGGGCAGCGCGTGGGCGTCTGGCGGCTCGACGGTGAGACGGCGAATGCCTCGGAACTTTTGACGTTGCACTGTGAATTGATGGGCGTGCCGTCCGAACGTTTTTGGAATGAGCCGGACGGGCCGCTGGATTTGCTATTCGTGGATTTGCCCGGCTTGGAAATAAACAACCCGGATGCGATGTCCGCGTTGCGCGATCAATTGTCCGCGTTGCCGGAGCCGCACGTCCATCTGGTGCTCAACGCCGCTTATGAAAATTCGGTTTTGTTCGAGCAATTTCGCGCGTTTGAATCGTTTGCGCCGGAGGACATCATTTTCACGCATTTGGACGAAGAGCGTCGGCGCGTGAAACTGTGGAATTTTGTGTTGGGCACAAATTGTCCGGTGAGTTTCCTGGGTGCTGGGCAAAAAATTCCCGGTGAATTCAGGCGGGCGGAGCCGGCATTGTTGTTTCCTCAAAAAAATCGCCGGTAAATGCTGGGTTTTGCGCGAAGTCTGAAGCTAAACACTTAATGGCAGTCATTTTGCTAAACACCGCTCAAAACGAATGAAGTCTTTTATGATTTTCGGGGCAATCGTCGGATTCCTAATCGGCGGCGGCTTTAGTCTGGCCGAAGATTGCTCTTGGCCCACGGCTTTGTGGCGCGCCTGCGTGGCGGCTCTGGTTCTTGCAACTGTGACCCGTTGGTGGAGCCGCGTGTGGCTGCAAAGCTTGCGCGACACGATAAACCAGCACCGCTACGCACGCTCCAATCTGCCCAAACCAAAGCCGGCTGTGAAATCATGAGCAACAGTTTAACTGAACTGCCCGAAGCAGCCGTTGTTGGCGCCGCGTGTGCCCCCAACGCGCAGGAGCTTTGGCAGCGTTACCATCAACAGGTTGACGCTGACACGGAAAATGCGTTGATAGAAAAATATCTTCCCATGGTTTCCTCGGCAGTGGCGCGGCTGGCCATGACGCTGCCCGAGCACGTGGATCAGGACGACCTCTACAGCGCCGGCCTGGTTGGTCTGCTTCAGGCGCTCCGCAATTTTGATCCGACCTGCGGCGTTTCGTTTGAAACCTATGCACGGGCGCGCGTGCGCGGTGCGATGCTGGATGAATTGCGCCGGATGGACTGGGTGCCGCGCGCCGTTCACGAAAAGGCGCGCAAAATCCAGAATGCGATGTTGGAGCTTCAACAAAAACTGGGGCGAACGCCTACTGAAGCGCAAGTGGCCAAGGCGTTGAATTTATCCGCGACGGAATATGCTCAATTGCTCAACGAAGTTCGTCCGGCGGCGTTTGTCTGTCTGGACGCCGTGAATTCATCAGAAGACAGTGACGGTGGAAGTTTGCATGAAGTGATTGCCAGCACGATTGAAGAAAGCCCGGTGCAACAGGCTTCGCAACAGGAATTGAAAAAGGTGGTTTTTGAGCGGCTCAAGGAATTGCCGGAAATTCAACGCAAAGTTCTCGCGCTTTATTATGCGGAAGACTTGCATTTGCGAGAAATCGCCGAAGTCTTTGGGCTGACCGAGTCGCGCATCTGCCAGATTCATTCCCAAGCCATTCTGGGCATTCGCGCCTATGTGCAACGTCTTGAAGCCGGCCTGGTCAAACGGCACGCAACTGCAAACAGCACATGATCATTGTCATTGGAATCGTCATTGTCACCTTTTGCGTTTTCGGTGGATTTGTGTTCGGCGGCGGCCATTTGCTCGTCCTGATGCATCCAAATGAATTGCTGATCATCGGCGGCGGCGGTCTGGGCGCGTTGCTCATCATGTGTCCGCGCAAAGTGCTCATGAACATCGTCAAGGGGCTGAAGACTTGCATGAAAGGCGCGCCGCACGATCGCGCGGCTTACGACGATTTGCTGAAGTTGCTTTATGAATTGTTCCTGATTGGACGGCGCAGCGGCATGATCGCGCTGGAAGAGCACGTTTTGGAGCCGCAAAACAGTTCCATCTTCAAAAAATATCCGAATTTTTTGAACAACGCGCACGCCGTGGAGTTCCTCTGCGGCAGCCTGCGTCCGATCATTGACGGCAAAATAAAGCCCGACCAGTTGCGGCTGCTGCTCGACGCGGAACTGGATCAACTTGAAATCGAATATCACGCGCCGGTCAACGTCCTGACTCGGATCGCCGATTCCATGCCGGGTTTTGGAATCGTCGCCGCCGTGCTTGGCATCATCATCACGATGGCTTCCATTTCCGGGCCGGTCGAACAGATCGGCGTGGAAGTGGCCGCCGCGCTGGTCGGCACCTTTCTCGGCATTTTGCTGGCCTACGGTTTTTTAAGTCCGCTGGCGATGAATCTGGAATTCATCAGCACGGCGGAAATGGATTACTTGAGGTGCATTGCGGCGTGTGTCATCGGTTTTGCCGGCGGCATGGCTCCGGTCACGGCTGTAGAATTGGGCCGACGCGGCATGAGCAGCGAATTAAAGCCACGTTCGGATGAAATGGAAGCGATGTTCAAATCGCTCAAGAACTAACTTTCACGCGTGAAAAGCATCAAGAAGAAACAAATCCACCATGGCGGTTCGTGGAAAGTTGCCTATGCTGACTTCGTCACGGCGATGATGGCGTTGTTTCTTTGCCTGTGGCTCACGTCCCAGGATACGAAAATCAAGGAAGCGGTGGAGCGCGCGTTTCGCAACCCTTTTTCAAACGTCACCAAGGAATCCGTCGGCATTATTCCCAACAAGGACGTTTCCGCTTCTTACCAGCAACAGGGACATTTTCAATCCGTCTCCGCCGTGGAAATGGAGACCATGCGCCACTTGAGCAACGACTTGAGCAAATTGCTCAAGCAAAATGAAGACGTATCCAGTGTGAAGATTGACCTGACGCCGGAAGGTTTGAACATCAACATCTTTGACCGCGCGCATAAGCCGGTTTTCAACCCAAACACGGATGTGTTCACGGATTACGGCGCGTGGGTTTTCAGCACGCTCGCCTGGGAAATTTCGCGCTACCAGACTTTTCACATCGAACTTGAAGGCCACACCGAATCGGGATCAGAAACCGGAGGCGAGAATCACGGCAAATGGGATTTGTCCACCGAACGCGCGAATGCCGCCCGCCGCGAACTCATGGAAAATGGCGTGGACGACAAACAAATCTTCAAAGTGTCAGGCTTTGCCGACACTGCGCCCATGCCGGGTTACGCACCGACGAATGAAATCAACCGGCGCGTGACGGTATTGCTCAAATTGCACGAATCGGTCGAAGCGCTTTCAAATCCACCGGCTTCCGAAGCGCCGGCCGACAATTCCAATGACACTCCAACGAACTGAATCATTTGTGCCGTTGACCGCTGCACCTTCTTCCGGCGAAAACCGGGAATTTCGCGTCATGGTCATTCCGCAAACCGGATCGTCGCAGCCGTTTCAAACTTTGGAACAGGTTGCGGCAGGCGCGACGGAAAACGCGCCGCTGCATGCAAAAAAAAATTGCGAGCCGCGTCTGTCACTTCAGCGCGACGGCGGGCGCATCACCAACATCCGTATTCAATGCACTTGTGGCCAGATGCTGGAACTGGCGTGCGTTTATGAAGAGCCGCCAAAAACGCCATAGAAAACCGTCACCCGGCAATTTCTGCTGTTGCACTCGGAATCTTTTTCCAGTGCGATTTGGAAATTTGCCGAAAAGCCAACAAAAACCGGCATGGCACAACCGTTGCTTGGCAAGCTTGGTTATGGAAGTCAGTCTTTATCAAGCCGCCGCCGCGATGAATGCCACTGCGCAATGGCAGGACTTGATTGCTGAAAATCTGGCCTCCTCCTCCATTCCCGGCGCGCGAAAGCAGGAGATTTCTTTTTCCGACGTTCAAGCTGGGGCGGTTTCCAATCTTCCCTCGGTTAGCACGGTCACTAATTTTAAGACCGGCGAATTGTGTTCGACGGGAAATCCAATGGATTTTGCGCTTGAAGGCCCCGGATTTTTCACCGTGCAATCGCCGCAAGGCCAGAGCGCTTACACGCGCGATGGCGAATTCCAGTTGAACGCGAAGGGACAGCTCGTCAACAACGAGGGTTATCAAGTGTTGGGCGACGGCGGGCCGCTACAATTCAACCCGAACAGCTCCGACCCCATCACCATTTCAGCCAAAGGCGATGTCAGCCAAGGTGCTTCAAAAAAGGGCACGCTCCAGATCACCGAATTTAAACATCCAGAAAGGCTCACGCCGCTCGGAACGGGAAATTTTAGTCCTGACAGTCCGGACGCGGAGCCTGTCAAGGCTGTTTCAACGCAGGTGCGCCAGGGATTTATTGAAGCGGCAAACACATCGCCGACCACCGAAATGGCCAGCCTCATCACCGCCATGCGGATGTTTGAATCCAACCAAAAAGTGCTGCAGATGCAAAGCGACCGCATGAGCCGGGTGATCACCGATCTCGGCGGCACAACCAGCAGTTAAAAATATGTTGCGCGCACTTTATTCCGCCGCCGCCGGGATGGAATCCCAGCAGATGAACCTCGACGTCATCTCCAACAATCTGGCGAACGTCAACACGACCGGCTACAAGGAGAGCAAGCTCGAATTTCAGGATTTGCTTTACCAGACCACGCGCGCCGCCGGTTCAGAACAAGGCGGCGGCAATCAACTGCCCGGCAGTCTGCAAATCGGACAGGGCGCCATTCCCATTGCCACCGAACGCGTATTTACAAACGGCGAACTTTCGCAAACCGGCGGCAATCTTGACGTGGCCATTCAAGGCGCAGGATTTTTTCAAGTGCAAATGCCCGACGGCACTTTGGCTTACACGCGTGACGGCGGGTTCAAAACCAATTCGGAAGGCCAGATCGTCACCAGCGACGGCTATCCGGTGCAAGGCGGGTTTCAGCCTGTGCCGAGTGGCACGACCAATATCACCATTTCCGCGAGCGGCGCGGTCACTTACACCACGCCCAGCGGCGTGACCACTTCCCAAATCCAACTGGCGAACTTCAACAATCCCGGCGGCCTTGAAGCCGTCGGCCATAATCTTTTCAAGGAAACTCCGGCTTCCGGCACGGCGGAACTCGCCGAACCCACTCAAAGCGGCTTGGGCGAGTTGCAGCAGGGCTATCTCGAACTTTCCAACGTGAGCGTCGTCCAGGAAATGGTCAATCTCATCCTCGCCCAGCGCGCTTACGAAGTGAATTCAAAGGCCGTGCAAGCCGCCGACCAAATGATGCAAGACAGCAACAACCTGCAACGCTGATGATTTTTCGCCCCCATTTTAATTTGCAAAACCGGAACAAAACGGTGATAAATTTTTCATCGGGAATTGTCTTCGTCCTGCTTTTTTTAAGCGGAAGCCCTGCAAATCTTCTGCGGGCCGACGAGCCTTCCACTGTTCAAACCAATGCGCCGCAGACCCGCATTTTGAACGAAGCCGCCGCGCTGGCTTTGCTTACGGCGACGCTTCAAACAAATTATGTGAAAGACAGAGGCGATCTGGAATTGAATTTTACCCAGCCGTGGATCGCGCCGGTTCTGCCGGACCAGCCGCTCACGGTGAAAATTCTGGAATTGCCGACCGCCGGCGTCACGCCTGCGTTCATTATTCGTTTTCAACTTTGCACCGCGACCGAAACCGTCGGCGCCTGGCAGGCTTCGTTGCAGGCTCATGTCTGGCGCGATGTCTGGGTGGCGCATTCCGATCTTCAACACGGAGAACCGCTCGGCGACGCTGACGTTGCTCGCGAACGTCGCGACGTGTTGAGCGTCCACGAATCGCTTGCCGATTTTTCAGCCGGAGATTCGTCGCTCGAACTGGCCGGTCAAGTCCAAGCCGGCACCATCCTGCTCGCGCGCAATCTGAAGCCTCGCGCCGTCGTTCATCGCGGCGAAATAGCCGATGCACTTTTAGAGGATGGGGCTTTAAGCATCATGATGAAAGTCGAAGTGCTTGAAGAGGGCGCGCCCGGACAAATTGTCCGCGCTCTCAATCCAGTTTCCAAGCGCAATTTGACCGGCAAAGTGATCAGTGAAAAAACCATCCTGATTTCCTTATGAAGACAAAAAAAAATCTCATCCCAAAAATCATTATCTTTGCGGCTTTCACCGCGTTGCTGGCCGCCAGCGCTCAAGCACAATCGCTCTGGCGCGAGGATGTTTCCCGTCCGATGTTTGCCGACAAGCGCGGCACGGGCGCCGGCGACATCCTGACCATCGTCGTCCAGGAAAACACCACGGCCAACAAAAACAACGAAACCAAGACCGAGCGGTCGTCGAGTTTAAGCGCGGCCATTACTTCATTTCTGTTCAGTCCGGGTGCGAGCAAATTGCTGACGCAAGGCGGCCAGTTGCCGGCGATGGCTTACAATTCGGATCACAAACATGACGGCAGCGGCGCGATCAACGATTCTGAATCCATTGTCGCTCATATTGCTGTGACCATCACCGACGTGCTGCCCAATGGAAACCTGGTCGTTGAAGGCAAGCGCGAAACTTCATTCAGCGGCGAACATCAAACCATCATTCTACGGGGCGTGATCCGTTCCGACGACGTGGCTGCCGACAACACCGTGTTGAGTTACAACGTCGCCGACGCCACGATTCAAATCATCGGCAAAGGCACGGTGACCGACAGCCAGAACAAAGGCTGGTTCAACCGCATTTGGGACAAACTCAATCCATTCTGACCATGCCATTGGTGCCACGAATTTTGAATCCGCATTTTCGCCGTGCGTGTGGCAAAAATGTGTTTTCGTCAAATTTGCGGACGGCGGAAAATCAAGATTTGTTGCCGCCGAAAGGAAAAAAGATTTGTGAAAATGTTCGCAAACCAGCTTTTGCCAGTTCGATTTCAGTGGCGTTGCTGCTGCTCCTGACATTTGCGTCCGCCGCGCCCGCCGGTGACGTGCGCCTGCGCGATCTTGTCATGGTTGCCGGTGCACGCGACAACCAGTTGGTTGGCTACGGCCTGGTGGTCGGACTGGCCGGCGACGGCGACAAAGACCCGATCTACACCCAGCAAACCATCGCCAATATGCTCCGGCGTTTCGGCGTCAATGTGCCGGCAACCACGCTGTCCGCCAAAAACGTGGCCGTCGTCATGGTCACGGCGGACATTCCGGCGTTTGTGAAAGAAGGCTCGCGCATTGACGTGCAGGTGTCTTCAATGGGCGACGCCAAATCACTGCAAGGCGGCGTGCTGCTGCAAACGCCGTTGATGGGTGCGGACAATAAAATCTATGCCGTGGCACAAGGCGCGATTTCAGTCGGCGGCTTCAGCGTGGGCACCGGCGGCGGGGGCGGGGCGACGGTGACAAAAAATCATCCGACGGTTGCGCAGATCATAGACGGCGCCATTGTCGAACGCGAGATTCCGACGAAGATTGTGCGTGACAACACGGTCGAACTTTTATTGCGCGAGCCGGATTTCATCTCCACCGCGCTCATGGCGGACGCCATCAACGACGTTTTCACCAACTCCGCGCATGCGCTGGATTCGACTTCTGTTCAAGTTCGGATGCCGAATGATGCCGAAAATAATCCGGTGGATTTCATCGCGGCTTTGGAAAATATAAAAATCACCCCGGACACGCCTGCGCGCGTCATCATCAACGAGCGCACCGGCACGATTGTCGCCACGGCCAACGTCCAGATTTCGAGCTGCGCCGTTGCTTGCGGCAACATCACCATCAACATTGCTTCGACGCTGGACGTGTCGCAGCCCAATCCGTTCAGCAAATCCGGCCAGACTGTTGTGACGCCGCGCACGACGACTGACGTGACGGAAAACAAGGCATCGCTGGTCGCGCTGCCGGAATTGCCGACGGTGGAAAAAGTGGCGGCGGCGTTGAACACGCTGGGCGTGACGCCGCGTGACATGATGGCAATTTTTCAGGCCATGAAGCAGGCCGGCGCGTTGCAGGCCGAACTCATCATCCGCTGACATGACCATTGCGCCCATCCAATCCGCCAGCGATGCCGCGAATACGCCGGTCGAAGAACTGGCGGGAAACAAAAGTTTGACGGAGCAGCAAAAAATCGCCGAGGCCAGCCGGCAGTTTGAAGCAATCATGCTGCGGCAGATTTTGAGCGAATCGCAAAAGCCGGTCATTACGTCGGAATTCACGGACAATTCCACCGCCGCCGGCATCTATCAGGATTACATCACGAACACGCTGGCGGACAGCATGTCAAAGTCGGGAACTTTCGGCCTCGCCAAAATTTTTGAACAGCAATTGAGCCATCACGTTCCAAAAATAGATCAAGCTGGGAAAAATGCAGCCGCATCCATTCCACAAAAATCAACCGCTGCCAGCCCGCCCTTAAATTTCAACAACAAAAATTCCAAGCCGGTTTCGGCTGTGAGTCCATGAATAATTTTCTTTCCAACTTGATTGAAGCCTTGCGCGAAGAATTAAAACAGTATGGCGAGATGCTCGCTGTGCTGGACCAGCAACAAAATTCCGTGATCCAACGCCAGGCCAGCGATCTCCTGCAAAACGTCGCCAGCATCAACTCACAGGCCGATGTCATCACCGCCGTCCGTCACGAACGCGAACAACATCAACGCCATGTCGCACGGCAATTGGATTTGCCTGAAGATGCAAGTTTTGCCGCAATCATTCCGCTGCTGCCGGCGGATTACCGTCCGCTGGTCCAAGCCCTGGTGCAGGAAAACAATGAACTGCTCGTGCGTGTTCATCAACGCACGCGGCAGAATCATTTATTATTGAGCCATGCCGTTGAACTGATGCAGCAACTCATCAATGCGATTTTCCCCGGTGGAAATCCGAAGACTTACGACAGCAACGGGCGGCTGCCTACGAACGGCCTGCCGCAACATTCGATTTATGAACGCGTCGGTTAAATAAATCTGAAATTTATGCTCGGTTTATTGGGAACATTAAATCTGGCTTCACGCTCGCTGCAAACGCAGATGACAGGCGTGGAGGTGACGGGACAAAATCTCGCCAACGTCAACACGACTGGCTACACGCGCCAGTCGGTCGAAATCCAAACCAGCCCGGATATTTCGACGGCCATCGGGCCGGAAGGAACCGGTGCGAACGTGGTGGCGATCCAGCAGGTCGTCAATGCGCTGTTGAACACTCAAATCCAAAGCCAGCAAAGCACCAGCGGTTATTGGAGCGCGCAGCAAACGGCGTTGCAAAGCGCGCAAACGAGTCTCGGCGAATTTCTCAACGGAACGGGTAGCGCCACTTCGTCAACTTCCGGCGACAACACGACGGACACGGGATTATCCGGGCAGTTGAGCGGACTTTTCAGCGCATTTCAGGCGGTCGCGACTTCGCCGACTTCCATTTCCGCACGGCAGGCGTTGGTCAGCCAGGCGCAAACGCTGGCGTCCATGTTCAATCAAGTCAATTCGCAGTTCGACGCCGCGCGCACTTCGCTCAACACGTCGCTGGGCAACGACGTTGACTCGGCAAACCAGTTGCTTTCTGGAATCGCGGGCTTGAACAAGCAGATTTCCACCGCCGATTTCAGCGGCGCAACGCCGAATGATTTGCTCGACGAGCGCGAACAGGATTTGGAAAATTTATCGAACCTTACGAACATCACGACAAGCACCGGAACGAATGGCGCGGTGGACGTGAGCATTGGCGGGCAGACACTCGTTTCCGGCAATCAAGTTTTGGACACGCTGCAAACTTACGACGCGGGCGGCGGACAATTGCTTGTGCAAACCGCGACGGGCGGCGTGAATCTGACACTGACGGGCGGTTCGATGCAAGGAACGATTGACGTGCGCGATGGCGAACTGGCGACCATGCAGAGCAGCATTAACACGCTGGCTTCGACGCTTATCACGCAGGTCAACACGATTCAGGGCGGCGGTTACAGTCTTACCGGCACAACGGGCGCGAATTTTTTCAACGGTTCGGACGCGGCGACGATCACGGTGAACGCAGCGCTCGCGGACAATCCGTCGTTGATCCAGGCTTCCGGCTCGGCGACGGCGACCGGCGACAATTCCGTCGCATTGCAACTCGCAGATTTGGCTTCAACCGCGCAAGCTGGTTTGAACAATCAGGCTTTCGGCGATTCATATGACGAAACCGTGGCCGGTCTTGGCGATTCACTTCAGACCGCGAACAATCAAGTGACCAATCAAACCGCCGTGAGCAATATGCTTTCGACGCAGCGCAGTTCCGTCAGCGGCGTGAACGTGGACGAGGAGATGACCAACTTGATGAGTTTTCAGCGGGCGTATGAAGCGTCGGCGCAATTGGTGACGACGTTGAACACGATGCTGGGAGACGTTTTGGCGATGAAAACTTCCTAACTGAATTGATAAATGCGAATTGGCACCAATTCCTATACGGACACGATGATTGACCAGTTTAACCTGCTGAAATCTCAGCAGACTAAACTGCAGAACGAAGTGTCCACGGGACTGAGCATTTCCGCGCCGTCAGACGATCCTGCGGCGATGCAAAACACGTTGAGCGACCTGTCCAGCCAGGCCGCACAAACGCAATACAGCAGCAACATTTCCACGGTGCAGTCGAAGGCCGACACGATTTACAGCGTTCTGCAATCGCTGCAAACGATTGCCAATCGCGTCGGTGAAATCGCCACGTCCGCTGGCAGCGCAACCAATTCGCAGCCGGACTTGAACAATTATGCCAGCGAAGTCACGTCCTTGATCCAGCAGGCCGCACAACTCGTGAACTCCAAGGACCCGGCGACGGGGCAATATCTTTTCGGCGGCACGAATTCGGGTCAGCAGCCGTTCACCGTCACGACCGATGCGAATGGAAATGTCACGGGCGTGACATATTCTGGAAATTCTTCGGTGAACCAAACTGAAATCGCTTCGGGTGTCACCGTCTCGGTGGATGTGCCCGGCGGGAACACTTCCGGCTCGGGCGCGCAAGGATTGGTCACGGACAGCCGCACGGGCGCGGATCTTTTCAATCATCTTATTTCCCTGCAAAACGATTTGTTGTCCGGCGACACCAGCGCGATTTCCGGCACCGACACGACGAATCTGCAGAACGACGAAAATAATCTGACGTATCAGGTCGCTTACAATGGAAATGTCCAGACGCGGTTGGCCACTGCGTCTTCGCTCGCCACCAGTCAGTCCGATTCCTTGACCAGCTTGATTACAAACGCCTCGGGCGCCGACCTCGCGACAGTTTTAACGCAATTGACCCAGGCGCAGACCGCGTATCAGGCCGCGCTCCAAAGCAGCGCCACCATCATGCAGCTCTCCATCCTAAACTATCTGCCGTAAAATTTTCGCCATGAACCACACCGCCACGATTGAAATGGAAACTCCCCCCGCGCCGCCGGACAACCAGGTGCGGCTGCCGCTGGGCGTTTTGGGTTTTGAGCAGATAAAAAATTATCTCTTGCTCGCCGATCCCGCCGAAAAACCTTTCGCGTGGCTGCGCGTCGCGGACAACGCGTCGCTTGCCTTCGTCGTGATTGATCCTTTCATCGTCCTGCCGGATTACAAGCCGGACATTCCGCAGTCGGACGTGGATTTTTTGGGATTAAAAGATGCGAGCGATGCGCTCTTGCTGGGCATCGTGACCATCCACGGGCAAAATCGCGCGACGATGAATTTGAAAGGGCCGATCGTCATCAACCGTCACACGCAGACCGGCAAACAGGTTATCATCGCGAACGCCGCCGATTATTCGGTGCAACATCCGCTACCGGTCGCCGCCGCCGTATAAATTTTCGCCATGCTCATCCTGTCGCGAAAATTGGGCGAAAGCATCGTGATTGACGGGCGGATTCACGTCACGGTAATGCGCGTGGACGGCGACGTGGTGAAACTCGGCATCGCGGCCCCGTCCGAAGTGCCGGTGCATCGCCAGGAAGTTTATGAAGAAATCCAGCGCAGCAATCAGCAGGCGATGACAAAACAAACTTTGCCATTGCCAAAGCTGGCCGAGGCAATTGCAAAGCCAGCAACAAAATTAGACGGCAAGTCAAAAACATGATTTGAGCGGGGGCATCCATGCACACACTTATGGAAAGCAAACATAATTCACCAATCATCGCCGGACAGAACGACCAGTCCAGTTTTTCAGCCTGCCCCGTTTGCCGGTCATCTGCTCCCGTTGGCGTGGCCAAAAAAGGGAAAGAGTATCATCTTTGCCCGACATGCGGCTGTGTCTTCACGCCACACATTGAATCAACTCTTCTGCTTATTGAAAACAATGGCAGTGCATCGCGCCATGATAAAAATCAGGATGCGATCCGTTTGCAGCGGCTGGTGACGGCATTGGGGCGTTTTCCGGAACAAGTGATTGATTTTGGTTGCGGTCAGGGCGAGACGGCCCGTTTTCTTCGAGCGCAGGACATCAACGCCGTCGGCATTGATCAAGACACGGCTCTGCAATTAAAAGACATCGCTGATGAATCCGTGGATGGCATCATGATGGTTGAGGTCGTTGAACACCTCTATGATCCGCAACCGATTTTTCAGCAGTTCAGCCGGGTCTTGAAACCCGGAGGCGGCATTTATTTGGAAAGCAGTTTTGCCGACGGAAAGGAACTGGCCACATGGGCTTATCTGGATCCTGCCATCGGTCATTGCACCGTCCATTCGATACGTTCCATCTCGATCCTCGCAGGGAAAAATGGCTTTGGGATTTCCTGGCTTAATCCTAATGTTTGCCACATTTTCAAAAAAGCGATCTTGCCAACGGCGGCAATCGGAATTTCCAAAGCTCTGCCCACGGAAAATTTTGATTCCCTGCATGACGCTTGCGCGACATTTCTGGCGAAATATGCCGGCGCAAGCCACCCTGAATTTTTGGCGGCAGCCTACCGTTTTTTTCTGCAACGCGGCCAGGACGAATCCGGCTACAACGAACATCTCACTCATCTTTATGCGGGCGCGGAT
Organism: Verrucomicrobiia bacterium; assembly: GCA_036510395.1. GTDB lineage: Bacteria > Verrucomicrobiota > Verrucomicrobiia > Limisphaerales > UBA11358 > UBA11358. The sequence goes on along the minus strand of DATCDZ010000184.1, from coordinate 5,444 downwards.
CGCGCGGAACTGATCCAGGCTTTTGTCCATTCTGAAGAATTTGAAAAAATGCGTTCTGACGGCGCGCTTTCATTGGCGAAACTCGGACCGGCAAAATTCACCGAACCGCTTCCGCCGCGTTCCACGCTCGAACAATATCAGGACATCTGGATCAAGGGAAAAGTGCATCGCCGTGGCGTGCGCGAATGTGAAGACCGGTTTAACTTGATCCGGGATTTTTGCCGTAAGTTTCAACGGCCATTCACGATTTTGGACATCGGCGCGAACCTTGGTTATTTTTCGCTGCGTCTGACGGAAACTTTCGACTGCACTTCGCTGGCATTTGAAGGCGTTTACGGCGATTGGATTGGGGAAGTTTTGCAGCAGAACAAAAATCCGCGCGTCATCCTCGCAAAAAAAATTGTCAAGCTGGCCGACCTGCGAGCGCTGGCCGAGGTGGAACATTTCGACGTGGTTTTGGGTTTGAGCGTGATTCATCATCTGGACGGCGGCTTTGACGAATCGCTTGAAGTGCTTCGCTCGCTGGGCGATCATTTGATCCTTGAACTGCCGTTTGAAGCCAACGCGTGCGGCCAAAAATTTGTTCAGGAAGCGGTGACCGCGACATTGCCGCCCGACGCCGTGTTCATGGGTTTTGGCAAAAGCCATCTTGCCGAAGGACAACGTCGGATCGTGCGCTTGTCACGGCCAAAAACGAGCCTCGTCAAATCGTATATGGGAACGCCGCGCACGGATCTGTCGCTGACGATCCACAGCGACTTCACCGAAAAACGTGTCGAGTTTCACAACAAAATTGAGAAACGCCCGTGGCTGCGCGGCATCAATCTTCAAACTTACCTTTGGTTCAACGGCGCCTATCCTTCAAAATTAAAGATCGCCCGCCAGTTGGAGCAATGTGTTCTGGCGGGCAAACCGCACCGCGACATTCAACCTTGGAACGTCATCTTGCAAGGCGACACGGTTCAATTGATTGACTCGGACGACCCCAATCACACTTTTGCTTACGACGACCGGCAATACCTTGACCGGCTGCTGTCATTGTTGCGGGCCGAACCAAAAGACAAATCAAAGCTGTTTGAATTGGACGATTATGTAGTCAAGCGCGAAGGCGTTTTTAATTATCTGGGTCAAGATGTGCTTCCCCTCGCGCCGAATTCCAAAGCATCCGCCGAATGGCTCGCCGCCACCGCCCAATCGCTCGCCAATCTGCTCGGCGAAGTCGGGCCGTTTTATCTGCACTTTGGCGGCGCCGGCGACGCTCTGCTGCTGCTGGCCACGTTCCTTGAAAAAAATCCCGACGCACAAATCGTCAGCTTTCCAAATTCAATTCCCGCCGCGCGAAGTTTCTTTGAAGCCTTTCCGTCACTCAAACGTGTTTGGTTCCTGCCAAAAAATGATGACAACCAGATTCATCTGCTGCTGCGGATGTTGATGCGGCACATTCCGAATTGCAAAGGCATGGGCGTCACACCGGAAATTGATTACTTCAAGGAATGGCACGCCAAACTTAATATCTTCAAACAATATGGCGTTTCAAAAAGACCGGAATGGGTCAAACGTTTCCGAACCAATCATCAGCCAAAGCAGATCACGCTCGCGCCCAAAGGCAGCCTTCAGGGAATGCTCGGCTCCAAGCGCAACATCATTGATCCTGCGATCTGGCCGCAATTGCTACGCTTCATTCGGGAAAGCGGCTTCACGTCCGTCATCATCGGCACGCCTGACGAAAATAAATTTTATCCCGCCATTGAAGGCTGCGAGGATCGCCGAAGCTATTCCTTCCGCGAACAGATGGAGCACATCGCCAACAGCGCCGCGCTGATTGCGGCGGATTCATGGGCGAAAACTTTTTCCGCGCTGGCTGGCATTCCCACGCTTGTCTTTGAGCCGCTCAAAGGCGTGGATTGGGTTGCCAGAAAAGACGCCTCGGATTTTGTGTTCATTGACCCGTGGGACGCGATCACCGTCGTTAAAAATCTTGAACAATGCCGCAATGTTTTTGCGCGCATTGCAAAAAAAACTTCGCCGATGGCGAAACAACCGGCAAAACCCGTCGTTTCGTGGGAAGGTTCCTTTCTCGATCACGGCAGCCTTTCGCATGTGAATCGCGAACTCACTGCCGCATTGCAAGCATTTCCAGAATTTCAAATCAAGCACGTTTCAACCGGCGCACAGTCCGCGCCCGGTTTTGAAAATTTGACCTGTAAAATTTCAACTTCCGCTCCATCCGAAGTCGCCGTCACGGTGCGCCATGCTTGGCCGCCGGACTGGAAACGCCCGCGCCAGGGCAAACTCGCCGTCATCCAGCCTTGGGAATTCGGCGCGCTGCCGGAAGATTGGGTGCGCCAGTCGCACGACGTGGATGAATTTTGGGTTCCGTCCGGTTTTGTCCGCAACTGTTACATTGAATCCGGTATTCCGGCGCAAAAAGTTTTTGCCGTGCCCAACGGCGTGAACGCGGAAAAATTTCATCCGCAGGCCGCGCCGATGAGGCTGGCGACGCAAAAGAAATTCAAATTCCTTTTTGTCGGCGGCACGATCGGGCGCAAAGGCCCTGATTTGTTGCTCCAGGCATTTCTGAAAAATTTCACGGCGGCGGACGATGTCTGCCTCGTCATCAAAGATTTTGGCGGAAAAAGCTTTTACGCCGGGCAAACATTTGAATCGCAAATCCGCGCCGCGCAATCGCTGCCCGACGCGCCGGAGATTTTATATCTCAACGAAGAATTCCCGCCCGACGCGCTGCCCGGACTTTACACCGCGTGCGACTGCCTCGTGCTGCCGTATCGCGGCGAAGGCTTTGGTCTGCCCGTGCTGGAGGCAATGGCGTGCGGCCTGCCGGTCATCGTCACCGCCGGCGGCGCGACGGATGATTTTGTCCGCGACGAATTTGCCTGGCGCATTCCTGCCGCGCGGAAAATTTTCGGGAACGAAGTTGGCGGCATGAAACTGGCCGCTCCCGGCTGGCTGCTCGAACCCAATCTCGCCGCGCTTGGCGAAACAATGCGCCGCGTTTTTGAAAATCCTGTTGAGGCGCGCGAACGCGGAAAACTTGCCAGCCGCCACGCCCATCAATTTTATTCGTGGAAAAATTCCGCCGCGATTGTCGCGCAGCGCATCCGTGAACTTGCCCAGGCGCCAACAAAATCTGTGAAAACTATTTCAATGCCGCCGGTCGCGCAAATCGGGCAACTCAACGAAGCCCGGGAATTGTTCAGGCAGAAAAAATTCCCAGCCGCGTGGGACGCTGCGGTCACCGCAATTGCAAAACGTCCGTTTCATCCCGAAGCGTTTTTGTTGCTTGCGGAAATTGCGCTGGCTGCCGGTGATTCTGCCAGCGCGCGCCAGTGCGCCCAATGCGCCCGCGATTTCGCGCCGGGCTGGAATCTGGCAAAACAATTTTTGAAAAGACCGCTTTGCGGAAATGCGGAACCGGAATGGTTGAAACTGCCGGAAGAAGTCCAAAGTCCAAAGTCCAAAGTCCAAAGTCTTTCAGTCTGCCTGATTGTCAAAAACGAGGAGAAATTTCTCGCGCAATGTCTTAAATCCATTCGCGCTGTCGCGCGACAAATTATCGTGGTGGACACTGGCTCGACGGATCGCACGGTGGAAATCGCGAAGGAGTTTGGCGCGGAAATTTATTCTTTCACTTGGTGTGATGATTTTTCCGCCGCGCGCAACGCCGCGCTCGAACACGCGACCGGCGACTGGATTTTGATGCTCGATGCGGACGAGGAATTGTCCGAAGCGGAACATGAAAAACTGCGCGCGGACATGAAAAAAACCGGCGTGATTGCCCATCGCCTGCCGTTGGTGAACCGCGGGAATGAAGCCGAAGGGCCGAGTTTCGTGCCGCGTCTTTTCCGCAATGCGCCGGGCGTTTATTATTTTGGCCGCATCCACGAACAGGTTTTTCCAAGCCTGTTGTCGCTTGGAAAACCCTGGGGATTGCACGTTGGTTTTGGGACGGCTCAATTGTTGCATCACGGTTACACCAAGGAAATGGTCCGCGACCGGAATAAAATCGCGCGCAATTTGAATCTGCTCCGGCAGGCCGTCGAGGAAAATCCGGCGGACGCGAATCTGATGATGAATTTCGGCCTGGAACTCGTCCGCTCGGACGATTTGGCCGGCGGCGTTGTAAAATACCGCCAGGCGTTTGAACTGATGTCCGCGCAGTCGGCGGTGGAAGTCGCGCCGGAATTGCGCGAGATATTCCTGACGCAGTTCACCTGCCAGCTTTACAAAATCCGCGCTTACGAGGAAGTCGTGCGGGTGTTGAATTCGCCGCTGGCAAAAAGAGGCGGCCTGGCGGCGTCACATCATTTCGCGCTGGGCTTGGCGCAATTTGAGTTGAACAATTTTGGAGAAGCTGCCGCGCAAATGCGGCAATGTCTGGCCAACCGCAAGCAACCCTCGCTTTCGCCAATCAACACGGACATTTTCACAGTTGCGCCGGAGCATTGCCTGGCGTTGAGCCTGGCAAAAATGGGCGATGCGGCGGGCGCAGAAAAGGTGTTTCAAAAAATCCTCGCTGAACCGGGCCAAGATAATTCGGAAAGCGTGAAACTGGATTTCGTTAAATTTCTGGCGGGACAGAATCGTTTTGTTGAAGCGTTGCAGAAGTTGCATGAACTGGTCGCGGCCAATGCGCGCAATTCCGCCGCGTGGCGGACGGGCGGGGAAATCGCCTTGAGCAAGCCGGAATTTCTGGAGTTTGCGCGTGACTGGACGGCCGAGGCGGTGCGTTACGCGGCGGAAGATTTTAGGGTTGTCGCGCAACGCGCCGAGGCGTTGATGTTGGGCGGCGACACGGCGGCGGCGATGGAATTTTGGGAACGGGTTTGGAACGCCGAACATCAGCCGCGCGCCTTGGCGGCGTTGATTTTGTGTCAGACGGTTGAAATGCCGACGACTGCCGCGCCGGACGACGCGATGGAACCGGCGGCGAGCCGCGCGTTCATCGCTTGGTATCAAAGGCTGATTGCGATGCGGGGCCAGAGTGTGATCGGCCGCATCAATGAGCGGACGGATAAATTGTCACGCGCCTTGCCGACCGCCGCGAAGATGATCGAAAAAGCGCTGGCGGAAACGCTGCAGCAGAGGCAATTGGCCGGAACTGCCGCAGCCGGTTTGACGCAATCAGTATAAATTCGTCACGGCTTGATTTTTTTTAACATCGCGGCGGCGGCAAAACTTTGTTGCGCTCCGTTGAGGTTGCCAAACGCATGATAAAAAAGGCCGAGGTTGTATTGCGCCAGAAACGTGCCCGCTTTTATAGATGTCAGTTTCGCCGATGGTCAGTAAGCGGCACGCGGAGCACCTATTGACAGAGCAGCGGCTTGGGTCGTAAGTGCGAGAGATATTATGCTACGATGTTTATGACGCGGCTTGCCGTTGCACCGGCAGGTGCGTTTTACTCCAGGCTTGTGGCGTGACTTCCG
>DATCDZ010000183.1:0-15597 GCA_036510395.1 Verrucomicrobiia bacterium | reverse complement strand
GGAAGCCTCGGCGGATTTTACTACGACCAACGGCGTGATTTACACCAGCTCGCTGGAAATTCACACGATGCTGGCCCAATTGCAATATGCCGGAAAAGTGGATATGGCCGGAAAAGTAGATATGAACGTCACCGCGCTGCTGTTGCGCAACACGCCGGTGGTCGGACAGGCGGTCAGTTGGATTCTCACTCCGTTCACGAGGCTGTTTGAATATCACGTCACCGGCACGCTGGGACATCCCAAAAGCGAGCCTGTGCATGACATCCCGAAATATCTGCTGATGCCGCTGCATCCAATCCGCAGCATCGAGGAAATGTTCCCCACCTCCATTTTCACGGATGTGCCACCGGACAATTGAGCAGTCCGTCGCTCTTCGGAAACGAAATACGGCTGTGCGGCGCAAACACACGCGCCAAGACCCGCGCGGGTGAAACGCGGAACTGCACTTAACAGCAGAGTGCAATTCTGCGCCACTCACGGCACGGCTGGACGCGGCGTGCAGGGCAAAGTTTGCTCCACTGCCGTCGCCGGCGTGAGACCATCGGCGGTTGCCGTCAGCTTGATTTCGCCCGCGTCGCGCGTGGATTGCACAATGATTTGCGCCAGGCCGTTGAACAGGCTGCGCGACCATTGCGGCGCGGCTTGCCCGGCAAACGTATCTGGCTCGTGGCAGCTCGGATCGCCGTTGCCGACGCCGATGATTTTGCCCGCGCCTTCGATGGCGAAGGCGATTTTGTTCTGCGCCACCGGCACCGTGCGGCCTTGTGCGTCCAGCGCGGAAACGGTGAATACAGCCACGTCCTCGCCGTCAGCGTTGATCATTTTGCGATCGGGCGTCAGTTGGATTTGGGTCGCGTCCCCGGTGGTTTCGACTTTGGTTTCGGCGATGACTTTTCCTGCGTCGTCGAACCCTTTTGCGCTCAACGTGCCCGGCGCGTATTTCACCTGCCAGGCGAGATCGGAATTCACCGCCATCACCTGCCGGCCCAGCGAAACGCCGTTCAAAAACAGTTCCACCTGCTTGCAATTGCTGTAGGCGACCACGCGGATGTCCTGACCTTCCCGGCCCGGCCAGTTCCAATGCGGCAGCAAATGCAGCACGGCGTTCGTCTGCCACCACGACTGGTAGTAGTAAAAAGTGTCCTTCGGAAATCCGCAGCGGTCGAGAATGCCGAACTGCGAATTGATGTTCGGCCACGAATTCGGCGACGGCTCGCCAGCGTAATCAAATCCGGCCCAGACAAACACGCCGGACAGCCACGGACGCGCGGCGACGTAGCTCCACAGCCACATGGCGTTTGGCGGTGTCCAGCCCGGCCAGTTCGTGTCGTAACTGCTGATGTAACCGCGCTGCCGGTCGTTGGCATAAATGCCGCGCGTGCTGACGATGCTGCCCTGTTCGGTGCAAACTTCCGGCTGCGTGGGATGCTCGGCGTGATACCGGTCCGTGTTGTTGGTTGCCAGATAATAATTCCAGCCGCGCACTTCGATGACGGAATTGATGCCACGGAACACATCGCCCTCCGGCGCGGCGTAGGTCACGGGCCGCGTCGGGTCGAGGCGCTTGACAAGGTCCTGCATTGAGCGCGCGACATTCGCGCCCTGCGGTGTGTCTTCCACGCCGCGTTCCTCGTTGCCGAGGCACCAGATGGCGACGCTCGGATGGTTGCGGTCGCGGCGGATTTGGTCGTCCCACTTGCGCAGGCTTTCCGTGTCGCCGCCGGGCAGGCGGTGTTCGTCCATCACCAGGATGCCAAGCTGGTCGCAGGCGTCGAGGAATCCAGGCGCGGGCGGATTGTGCGAGGTGCGGATGGCATTGCAGCCCATTTCCTTCAACCGGCTCACGCGAAAGTATTGCAGCGAATCCGGCACCGCCACGCCGACGCCGGGCCAGTCTTGATGAATACAGACGCCCTGAAGTTCATAACGCTTTCCGTTCAGCAAAAAGCCGTTCGTCGCGTCGAAGTCGACGGTGCGGATGCCGAAAGCGGTTTCTTTTTTGTCAACGATTTTGCCGGCAACGGAAACGGTGGTGATTAGCTTGTAAAGTTTGGGGGATTCGGGCGACCAGAGTTCGGGTGTGTGCTTAACCATTTCTTGACCACGCGGAAGCCCAAGAGTTGCAAAATGATGATCCCACATTAGATAAACCGCCAATTCATTGAATTGGGTTTCAGACCATGGCGCTAAGTCGGCAGATTCATATGTAGTTCCAACCAGTTTTCCTTCCGGGCTTCTGATCTCGCAATTCACTTTCGCAGCGACAGAATTTGACTGTGAGTTGCGCACTTGAGTTTGAATTTGGATTCGACCTAGATCGCTGACTGGAATCACGGTGGCAACAAAAATCCCGTCCGGCGCGACGGCCACCGGCGAAGTCACGTCCAGCCAGACATGGCGGTAGATGCCCGCGCCCTCATAAAACCAGCCTTCAAATTTCGTCGCATCCACGCGCACTGCCACGGTGTTCTTGCCGCCGAAATGCACCACGTCCGTGATGTCCTCGCGAAAGGGATTATAGCCTCCCTCGTGATGGCGCACGAGCCAGCCGTTGACCCAGACGGTCGTGTCACGGAATGCGCCGTCGAACGTCAGCCAGATTCGCTTGCCGGAATCCGACGACGGCAATTCAAACGTGCGGCGATACCAGGCGATGCTGTTCGACGGAAAATTCCGCCCCAGCGGACGGTAGCCGTGGTCCTTGTCGCCGTTCCGGTCGAACGGCAATTCGATTCCCCAATCGTGCGGCAAATTGACCGCGCGCCACGCCGAGTCGTTGAACCGCTCCGTGATTGGGCCGGTGCTGGTGCCGAGATGCGACAAATCCGAGGCGTTCGGCCAGTCGTCGCCGAGGTGGAATTTCCAGTTCAAGTCGAGCGAGAGATGTTCGCGCGGCGATTGGGCCGCAGCCAGTTGCGCGGCGAACAAGACGGCGCACGCGCCGGCACGGAGGGTGCGAAACAGTAAAGCCAGCGTGATGCCGGAACTGGCACAAGTCGCCGTTTTATGGATTCGCATCGGCTGTTTATGGCACGGACGGGCGCGGCGTGCAAGGTTGCGTCTGCACCGCCGCCGTCGCCGGAGCAAGGCCGTCGCCGGTCGCCGTCAGCTTGATTTCACCGGTGTCGCGCGTGGATTGCACGATGATTTGCGCCAGGCCGTTGAACAGGCTGCGCGACCATGGCGGCGCCTCTTGCGCTTTGCTGAAAAGTTCCAGGCGAACGTCGGTGCTCAAGCCGCCGGTGCTGGTGTCATTTCTCACGCCAACCGCGATGACGTTGTCGCCGGCACGCAGCGCATTCTTGATGTCAAACGCAGGTTTGTCGCTCCAGTCGTGCGACTCGCCGATGCGCTGGTTGTTGCAGTAAATCCAGCCGTGATCGTCAATCGTGCTGAACTGAACCCGGATGTCTGAACTGTCCAGGTCTTCCTGCGTCAGCTTGACGTGCACACGGTAAATCGCCGTCGTGTTTTCCTGCAACGGCATGTCGCCGGGCTTGGCGGCGTTCCACGACGAATCGTCAAAGTCCGGCGCGAATTCCGGCCCCGCCGGGCCGCGCCCACGCGTGGAAAATTCTCCGGGCTTCCAGCGCCAGTCGTTCACGGCAATGGTGCGCATCGGGCGCTGCGGCACAAAAGTATCCGGTTCATGGCAACTGGGATCGCCGTTGCCCACGCCGATGATTTTGCCGGCGCCTTCGATGGCAAAATTGATTTTGTTCTCCGCCACCGGCACCACGCGGCCTTGCGCGTCCACGGCGGAAACGGTGAACACGCTCACGTCCTCGCCGTCGGCATTGATCGTCTTGCGGTCCGGCGTCAGTTGAATTTGCGCGGCGTCGCCTGTGGTTTCCACCTTCGTTTCGGCGATGACGTTTCCGCTGGCGTCAAATCCTTTCGCGCTCAAGGTTCCCGGCGCGTATTTCACCTGCCACGTCAGATGCGAATTCGGCTTCATCGTTTGTTTGCCCAGCGATGCGCCGTTCAGGAAAAGTTCCACCGCTTTGCAGTTGCTGTCAGCGTCCACGCGGATTTCCTGGCCTTCCTTGCCGGGCCAGTTCCAGTGCGGCATCAGATGCAGCACGACATTCGTGGTCCACCACGATTTATAGTAATAAAAACTGTCCTTCGGAAAACCGCACGTGTCGAGAATGCCGAAGTGCGAATTGATGCACGGCCAGGAATATGGCGTCGGCTCGCCGCGATAGTCAAAACCGGTCCAGACAAACGCGCCGGACAGCCACGGACGCGGCGCGAAATAACTCCACCAGGTTTCGGCCGACGTGTAACCCCGCCATGCTCCGTCGTAGGCGCTCACATAGCCGTGAGGCCGGTCATTCGTGTAAATGCCGCGCGTGGTGATGGCGCTCGCCTGCTCGGTGCCGATGTTCGGTTGCGTCGGATGTTCGGCGTGATAGCGGTCCATGTCGCGCCCGATGTGATAATTCCAGCCGCGCACTTCGATGACGGCGTTGATGCCGCGATAGACATCGCCTTCCGGCGAGGCATACGTCACGGGGCGCAGCGGATCGAGTTGATTGACGTAATCCTGCATCGTGCGCGCGACGTCTCCGGCAATTGGCGTGTCTTGCACGGCGAATTGTTCGTTGGCGATGCACCAAATCGCCACGCTGGGATGATTGCGGTCGCGACGGATTTGATCGTCCCACTTTTTTATGTTCCCCGAATCGCTGCCCATCAACCGGCTTTCGTCCAGGACCAACATTCCGAGCCGGTCGCAGGCATCGAGCAGTTCCGGCGTGGGCGGATTGTGCGAAGTGCGGATGGCGTTGCAACCGAATGCCTTCAATTGCTTCACGCGAAATTCCTGCAACGCATCCGGGATGGCCTCGCCGACCCCGGCGGCGTCCTGGTGATTGCAGGTGCCGTAAATTTCGTAATGCTTGCCGTTCAACAAAAAGCCGTTCGTCGCGTCAAAGCCGACGGTGCGGATGCCGAAGGCGGTTTCCTTTTGGTCAACAACCTTGCCGGCGGATGAAACCGTGGTGACAAGTTTGTATAACTGCGGATTTTCCGGCGACCAGAGAACAGGCGCGGAAAGCTTTGTTTCCAATTTCACGGCACCTTGCGATTCGCGTTTCACATTTTCCGATTCGGAAAACTTTTTGAGCGATTTGCCGGCAGGCGAAATGATTTCACAGTTCACGGTCGCTTTCGCGGCGTTGGTCATCGTGTTGAGCAGACGAACTTCGACGGCGATTTCAGGACGGCCTTGCGGAATGTTTTTTTCAAATTCGGCCTGCACAAAAATCCCGTCCGGCGCGATGGCCACCGGCGCGGTCTTGTCCAGCCAGACGTGCCGGTAAATGCCCGCACCCTCGTAAAACCAGCCCTCGAATTTCGTCGCATCCACGCGCACGGAAACCACGTTCGTGCCGCCAAAATGCACCACGTCCGTGATGTCTTCGCGAAATGGATAATAACCGCCTTCGTGATGTTGCACGAACCAGCCGTTGACACACACCGTCGCGTCGTGCATCACGCCATCGAACGTCAGCCAGATGCGTTTGCCTTCGTCTTCCTTCGGCAACGTGAACGTGCGGCGATACCAGCCGACGCTGTTCTGCGGAAAAGTCGGGCCGAGCGCCTTGAACCCGTGGCCGCCGTCAGCGGTCGGATCAAAAGGCAGTTCAATTCCCCAATCGTGCGGCAGGTTGACGGCGCGCCAGTTCGCGTCGTTGAACCGTTCCGACGCCGCGCCGCCACCGGTGCCGGAATTCACCCGGGTCAGCGCATCCGGCCAGTCGTCGCCGAGATGGAATTTCCAGTTCAAGTCGAGCGAGAGATGTTCGCGCGGCGAATCGGCGGCCGGAACTTGGATTACAAAAAACGCGATGCACGCGCCGACAAGAAAGGCGCGATTGAAGGGGGTGGTTTTCATTTGCAAATTATAGCTAAACATTGGCCGGCACGGCAAGGGCCGCAAGCGAATTCAAGCGCCGCGCGGCTCATTCATTTTAACGACAAGACAAACGCGCCCGCATCGGCAATAATAGACAACACAATCGCAGCCAAATATTTTATTGCCAAAATGATCGCATTGAACAAAGCTGTCAGCGCCAGTCTTTTCCACGACGACGCCACGCTGCCGTGGCTCTACGACCCGATTTGCGCATGAATTTGAAAAAAACATTGCTGCTCGCCGCCGCGCTGTTTTGCGCGCCGTGGTCTTGCCACGCCGGAAATTACACCAACTTTTCCGTCGCGATTTACATTCCCGTCAATGTCGTCCAGAGCTTCGACAATCCGCAGAAACTCGTGGATGACTGGAACACCATCCACCGCCAGTTGAAGGTGGACAAGGTGTATATCGAAGTCCAGCGCGACCGCACCGTGGCGAGCGACGAAACACTGAAGCGTGTGAAGAAATTTTTCCTCGACCACGGCGTGCAGGTCGCCGGCGGCATGGCGCTGTCCGACGGCAGCATCGGCGGGCAGTTCAAATCCTTTTGCTACACCGATCCGCAGGACCGCGCATTCATCCAGAGCGCGGCGGAACTTGCGGCGCGGCATTTTGACGAGGTGATCCAGGACGATTTCTTTTTTGACACGACCAAATACGATTCTGACATCGCGGCCAAGGGCGGCAAAAGCTGGACGCAGTTCCGCCTGGAACTGATGGACGAAGCGGCGGAAAATCTGATTGTCAAACCGGCGAAGGCCGTGAATCCGAAGGTGAAAATGGTCGTCAAATTTCCGAACTGGTATGAGCATTTCCAAGGCTCCGGCTACGACCTCGAACGCGAGCCGAAAATTTTCGACGGTATTTACACCGGCACGGAAACGCGCGATCCGGTGATCACCGACCAGCATCTACAGCAATACGAAAGCTACGAGATCATCCGCTACTTCGACAACATCGCGCCGGGCCGCAACGGCGGCGGCTGGGTGGACACCTACAGCCTCCGCTACCTTGACCGCTACGCCGAGCAGTTGTGGGACACGCTGTTCGCCAAGGCACCCCAGATCATGCTCTTCGAGTGGTCGGCCATGACACGGCCGTTTCAAGTGGGCGACCGCTCCGCATGGAAAAATCTGCCGACGAGCTTTAATTTTTCCGAAATGACGAACGGTTTTCCCGCGCCGACATGGGCGCGCGTCGCCGGCTATTCGCTGGAACAGGCGGACAAATTTCTCGGACAGCTCGGCAATCCCGTCGGCATCGCCAGCTACAAGCCGTATCAATCCAGCGGCGAGGACTTCCTGCACAATTATCTCGGCAACCTCGGAATTCCGATTGACCTGCGCCCAGAATTTCCGACGAACGCGAATCTCGTTTTGCTGACCGAAGCTGCAAAAGCCGATCCCGACATCGTGGCAAAAATCAAAGGCCAGTTGCGCGCTGGCAAATCCGTGGTCATCACGTCGGGACTGCTTCGCGCGTTGCAGGACAGGGGCATCGAGGACATCGCCGAAATCCGCTGGACGGACCGGAAATTTCTTGCGCATCAATACGCAGGCGGCTTCGGCGCCGGAAATTTTTCCACGCTCGACGGCGGGACGAACGACGTGCTGTTCCCTGAAATTGATTTCCTCACAAACGATTCATGGTCGCTCGTGCGCGCCGAGGCCGACGGCAACGGCTTCCCGTTGTTGCTCATGAACCGCTACGCGAAGGGAATTCTCTACGTCTGGACCATGCCGGATAATTTCGCAAACCTCTACGCGCTGCCGCCGGAAGTGACCGGCGCGATCAAGAATTTCGTCATGCGCGGATTTCCCGTGCGGCTGGACGGCCCGCCACAAGTGGCGCTGTTCGCGTATGACAACGGCGCGTTCATCGTTCAAAACTTTTCCGCCACGGCGGCTGACGTGAAAATTTCCACGCTGGGAAATGCGACAAAATTGAAAAATCTTGTCACCGGCGAAATTCTCGAAGGCAGATCGTCTTCGCCCCAGCGCGGCTTTAGCCGGCGGACTGAAACGGGCGAAAATCGCGTCTCGTTCGGCGTGCAACTGCCGCCGCACAGCTATGCCGTGTTCGCACTGGAAACTGATCACGGAAACGAAAGCACGCCGTCCAAATAAAACTCGACAGAAATTCGTTGCACGAAGACACTGCAATCGAAACCCATATTTTTGAACAGGCAGAATTGATATGAAACGAAAAATAAATTGTCTTGCCCTCGGCCTCGCGACGTTCTGCGCCGCCATGAATTTATCGGCCGCCGCCGCCAACGAAAACGAAACGGTCAGACTGGTCTCGGCTGATCTCAAGCAAACGAACGGCCCGCTCGACACCATGTTCAATTTCTGCGTCGGTGCAGGCCGCGCCAATGAAGGCTTGCGCGCCGACTGGCAGCGGCAACTCACCTACGCCCATCAACAGTGCGGCTTCAAATACATCCGCATGCACGGTTTGTTCGACGACGACATGGGCGTTTATCGGGAAGAAAACGGAAAGCCGGAATACAACTGGCAATACATTGACGAGCTTTTCGACTTTCTCCACGGCATCGGCATGAAGCCGTTTGTGGAATTGAGCTTCATGCCGGATGCGTTGGCCAGTGGCCGCAAAACTATTTTCTGGTATCGCGGCAACGTGACGCCGCCCAAGGACATGACCAAGTGGGCCAATTTCATCAAAGCCTTCGTCCAACATTGTCAGGAGCGCTACGGCGACGCGGAGGTGCGCACCTGGTATTTCGAGGTCTGGAACGAACCGAATTTGAGCGGCTTTTTTTCCGGCACGCAGCAGCAGTATTTTGATCTTTACGCAGCCACAGCGCGCGCCATCAAGAGCGTTTCACCCGATTACAAGGTGGGCGGCCCGGCGACGGCGGGTTGCGGCTGGATTCCGGAGTTCATTCATTTTTGCGACACGAACCATGCGCCGGTGGATTTCATTTCCACGCACACCTACGGCGTGCAGAGCGGTTATTTGGATGTAACCGGCACCTCCGGCACGGCCCTGGCCCGCAACCCCGACTCCATCTGGGGCGACGTGAAACGGGTGCGCCAGCAGATTGCCAGTTCGGCGATGCCCAAGCTGGAGTTGCACTTCACCGAATGGAGCACGTCCTACACGCCGTCCGATCCGATTCACGACAGCTACCACAGCGCGGCTTACATTTTGGACAAGCTCAAGAATTGCGGTGACGCCGCGCAATCCATGTCCTACTGGACGTTCACGGACATTTTCGAGGAAGCCGGGCCGCGCTGGGAGGCGTTTCACGGCGGTTTCGGCCTGATCAATTACGAGGACATCAACAAGCCGGCGTTTTACGCGTATCAATTTTTGAAGCGGCTCGGCCCGACGGAATTGAAGGACAGCGATCCGTCGTCGTGGATTTGCGCCGACAAATCCGGCGGCGTGCAGGTGCTGGTTTGGGATTTCACCAACACCTTTCCGCGCACAAACATGATCAACCAGGTCTTCTACAAACGCGACCTGCCCGCGCAGCCCAAGAACAGAGTCACGCTGGGCCTGTCGCACCTCCGCAGAGGCGAATACACCGTGACGACTTACAAAGTGGGCTACCGCGTGAACGACGCCTACGCCACCTATCGCGATTTGGGCGCGCCTGCGCAGCTCACCAAGGCGCAGGTAGCTGAAATCAAATCCAAAAACAGCGGCGCGCCATTGGAAACCAAGACCGTGAAGATTGGCCGCGATGGACAATTCACAGAGCAATTCGACCTCCGTGAAAACGACGTCGTAATGGTCACGCTCAAGCCGCTGCGGTAATCAACCGGAGAGCCGGAGATTGCACTGCGGCCTAGTGGTTCGACAGCATCATCCGCCTGCGCGCTTGATGCGGATGGAGATGTAAGGCTTGCCCGGCAGCAAAATGGAACGACCATTCGCGTCCGCGAAAAAAGCATCATCCTTCTGCTTCAGCGTGAATTCGCCGGACACAGGCGTCACGGTCATGTTCCACGTGTCGAGAACTTCGGCGGTGAATTTCATGCCGTCGGCGAGTTGAGGCTGGTCCGGGGCTGGTTTGAGGATTTCAAAATCCCAATTCGTCGGCGTTTGTTTGCCAAGATAGACCAGATAGTATTCCCCCGGCTGGCCGCCATATTCCGGATGCGACTTGTCAACCGGCTCGATGCCCTCGGCGGACGCGTCGGCGAGAACTTTTTCAGGAACGCGAGGCACGCCGGGCTTTGGCCTTTGAGCACGCCGCCTTTGGACCACCAGAGAACGCCTTCCAATCGGAGACGCTGAAATATAAGAGTTGGCACCGCGCTGCATTTTGATGCAAATGCCGCCTTCGCGTTTCATCCAGCAACGGCAGTCATGCGATAATGGTGCGCAGAAAGAAGGTTTTCAAGTTGAATTACAGCGACGGCGCGGCGCTCCATCCCCGCCAACTTTGGTTTTCGGGTTCAATCCGCCTCGCAACTGAACCAGCCGCACGTCACCCAGCCATGGCCGCGCACGATTTCAAAACCGGCCTCCACCACATCCAGATACATTGCCATGCTGAAATCCGGCCGCCCGTCCAGCAGCCGGAAAAAGTCCATCATGTCCACGTTCAAGCTGCCTTCGGTCGGCAGCCTGGCGGTTCTCCCGTGCGGCATAAACGAATAAACGTAGTAGCCCGCCGGGGCGTTTGTGCCCGCCCAAAGATCAAATGAAATCCCGTCCGCAACCGTGATGTTGGCCGCGATCAATTTGCCGAGCGGCGTGGAATTGTTGCCGGCCCAAACCATGACCTCCAGTTGCGGCACCGCCTTTTTGTCGTCGTGCCGCAAAAACATATCGTAAGCGAAATCGCCGTGGAGATCGTCGCCGCCGGAGTTGTAGGAAAACGAACACGGAATGTCGGTCGTATCAGACAGTTTTTTCGGAAACAAATCGTCATCGGTTGGATTCCAGCCGTAATGCCAGCCGCGAATGCTCGCCGGATAGCCGTAAAGTCGGTTAGTCGAAAAATTGAAACTGGCTGTCCATTGGGGCGCGTCCGCCGTGCCCGGCTCCCAGCCGATTTCTTCGCGGCTGAAATTGTTGTCCCACGCATAATAGGGCGGAAACAGGTTGAACAGTTTTGCGCGGGACTTTTTTTGCGTCGAAGTGGAAGCGGCTGAACCGCTTTGTTCTTCCGGCGGTGACTTGCCCGTCAGCGCGCGGAACATTTCCGCCGCCATCAGTTTTGCCCCCTCGTCGTTCGGGTGGACGGCGTCGGGAAACAACTCCGCCTTTCCCGCCAGCGCCGAACGCAAATCAATCACGTTCGCGCCGGTTTGATTCGCCACCGCGCGAATCATCGGAATCATCTCGTCGCGGATCGTTTTGTCGTTGATGCCCCAGCGGCCTGGAAAATCCGGCGTCGGATAGCAGATGAACATTTTCGCCGCCGGATTGGCCTGGCGAAACGCGGCGATCATTTCCTTGTAATCGCCGATGAAATCGGCTTTGTGCTGCCAGTTGTTGACGGCATTGGTCGCGTCGAGGCTGCCGTCATCGGGATGTTTGCTGTCGTTCGCGCCGAAATCAATGATTACGATGTCCGCCTTGAAATCCAGCGCGTTGGTGTAGGCCGGGCGCGCGATGTAGGGAAAATCGCCGCGATGCAGCAACGTCGTGGAACTCACGCCAAAGTTGCGCACGTCATAATTTGTTCCCAGCCAGTTTCCGAGCTGCGCGGGATACGTCCGATGCAAGCCGGAGCCAAAAGTGATGCTGTCGCCCACGCACGCCACGCGCACGACCTCGGCGGCGGCAAAATGGGCAATGAAGAAAATCGCCGCCACACCGGCCAGTTGGAAAATGGTTTTCCTGCGTGGGTTCATAAAATTTGAAGCGTCGTCTTTATTTCTCCGCCAGATCGAAATTGTCGCGCAGCCGGAGGTCGCGCGACGAACTGCCGACCTGGATTTCAAAGCTGTCCGACTGCGCCACCCAGCCGTTTTGAGCCGGATCATAATACGCAAACGCGCCGCGCGTCAGGGGAATCGAAACGGTTTGTTTTTCGCCGGGCCGCAAAAAGACTTTTCTGAAGCCTTTCAACTCCTTTTCAGGCCGCGTCAGGCGCGGATTTTTTTCGTGAACGTAGAGCTGCGCCACTTCCGCGCCCGCGCGTTTGCCGGTGTTTTCGATTTCAAATTGCGCGGCCACGATTTCGTTCGTGCCGTCGCCGGGAATCAATTTCAGGTTGGAATACTCGAAGGTCGTGTAGCTCAATCCAAAACCGAACGGAAACTGCGGCCCGATGTTTTTCGTGTCATACCAGCGGTAGCCGACGAGCAAACCTTCCGCATAAGCCACCGTGCCGTTCGTGCCCGGATACGCACCCGCCCCAAAGGCATAGGCCGGCGTGTCGGACAATTTTTTCGGAAACGTCGCCGGCAGCTTGCCGGACGGATTCACGTCGCCGAACAGCACGCGGGCCAGCGCGTTGCCGCCTTCCATGCCGGGATACCACGCCTGCAACAGCGCGGGAACGTTGTCCAGCCACGAATCCATTTCCACCATCGTGCCATCGAGCACGACGATTGTTTTAGGATTTGCCGCCGCGATTTTTTGGATCAATTCGTCCTGACCGTAGGGCAGCTTCATATCCGCGCGGTCCGCGCCTTCGCAGTCGAAACCTCTGTCGTGATTCAACCCGCCAACATAGATCACCACATCGGCCGCTTTCGCGGCGGCGATGGCGCGCTCGGCCAGTTCCGGTCCGCCGCCCTTGCGATAGCCCTCGGAGAAAACAATGTTCACGTTTGTGCTGGCGCGGTTGACCAATCCTTGCAATGGCGTGATTTCGTAAAACGCCTTGATGCCCGAACTGTCGCCGCCGTGCGCCTGCAGGCGGATGGCGTTTTCGCCGATGACGGCAATCGTTTTAAGTTTCGTGGCGTCAAGCGGCAGCAACTGGCCTTCATTTTTCAAAAGGACAATTCCTTCTTCGGCAACGTGCCGCGCGACGGCCTGGTGCGCGGCGGTGTTGAGCGAGCCGGTTTTGCGATTGGCATCGAGGACGTGAGTGGCGATCATCACGCGCAAATTGTGCCGGACTTTGTCGTCGAGACCGGCCATCGGCAGTTCGCCGCTTTGCAGCAGATCCAAATACGGCTGCGCGAAGTAAAAATCGTTGTAATTCTTTTCCGTGCCCATTTCGAGGTCGAGACCGTTGAGCGCGCATTCGCGGGTGTCATGCACGCCGCCCCAGTCGGACATGATGAGTCCTTTGAAGCCCCATCCGCCCTTTAGGATTTTGTTGAGCAGATAATCGTTCTCGCTGCAGTGCTGGCCGCGAAACTGGTTGTAAGCGGCCATGACGCACCAAACGCCGGCGTCCTGCACGGCGGCCTTGAACGCCGGCAGATAAATTTCCCGCAACGCGCGTTCGTCCACCTCCACGTTGATCGTGCCGCGATCGGTTTCCTGGTTGTTCAGCGCAAAATGTTTCACGCACGAGGAAATATCCTGCGACTGCTCGCCGCGGATGTAGCCGACACACATTTGCGACGACAGATACGGGTCTTCGCCGAGATATTCAAAGTTCCGTCCGCAGAGCGGCGTGCGCAGAATGTTCACGCCTGGGCCGAGCATGATGTCCTTGCCACGAGCGCGAGCTTCCTGGCCGATGGCCTCGCCTTCACGGAAACCGAGGTCCGGATCCCAGGTTGCGGCAAGACAAATCCCCGCCGGCATGGCGGTAGAAAAATCGTCCGTGTGTCCGGAGGGGGTCCATGTGTCCGGCCCGATGTCTTCGCGCACGCCGTGCGGTCCGTCGTCCAGCCAGCGGCGCGGAATTTTCAGTTGCGGCATCGCTGCGGTGGTGAATTTTGAATCCGCGTGGATCAGCGAAATCTTTTCCGCCAGCGTCAACCGTGACAACAAATCGTCCACCCGGGTTTCGACGGGCTGATTGGCATCCAGATAAGGCGGCAGGCTCTCCGCGCCGGGAACTGAAACCGTTGACCCTGCCAGCAGAAAGCTGATCGCGCCTATCCCAAAAAGATAAATTTTCATGCCCCATGATGTAAATACGGACAACCTTTGGTCAAGCCGTCAAAATTATGCATCTCGAAGCTCGCATTCACGGCATGACTCCCGGCCTCCGTCAGGCAACGTCCCCATCAAAACCCGCGCAAATTTGTGCTGCTGCGCCGCGGCAAACCCGGGGCCGGGATGCGTTTGAGGACGAGATATTCGATGCCAAGCCGCTCGCAATACCCGCGCTTGCCGCCCTTGTCGCCGTCCTCATTCACAGCGTAAATGTCCGGCTGCAATTTTTTAATTTCCGGGTCGGCGTCCAACCAGCCGTCGCCGCTTGAAATCAAAGATTGCTTCACGAACCTGATCGAGCCGACGACATAACGCCGTTCGTCCTGCGGAACCAGCGGATGGCCTTCGCCTTTGAGCAGGCGGATGTTTGCATCGTGGCCGACGATGACATATAAATCACCGTGCGCACTGACTTCCTCCAAAAACCGGACGTGCCCGGAGTGAAACCAGTCGAAGCTGCCGGTGACCACCACCTTTTTTTTGCCGGGGACCGATGGCAGCGGCGGCGGTTCAGGAAAACCTTGAAGCTCGTCCGTTTTGAAAACGCGGTAGGCGATTTCATTTTCGGCGGCGGTTTTTTCGCGCGACGAACTGGCCGTTGCCGCAACGTCCGCCCAGATGTCCGCCTTAAGATTTTTCGGCAGCGAATCGAAACCGGCTGAACCATCAGCCTCAACCACGCGGCTGACGTAGCGGACGGCGTTCAGAAAATACTTTCGTTCGGCCAGCGGAAATTTCGGCGTTTTGCCGGCGAGTTTTTGGAGCGTGGCATCCGGCCAGAGCAGCACGGAAAGTTCGCCGAGCGTGGCCGCTTCCTCCAGAAAACGCAGATCGCCAGATTTGATGTCGTCAAATCCGCCGGAGACAACAACCTGTTTCTGCAAATTCACTTTTGAGCGACGCGCACGTTCACCTTGAACGCGCCGGGAACCGGCTCGTTGGCAATGACAATCAGATAGCCGCCGCCGCAGCCGGAATACATCGCGCCCAGATACTGCTTTTGATACGCCTTGAGCAGAGGCATCAAATCCGGCCGGAGGAGCGGATGCCGGACTACGTGCGGCAGCAATGTTTCCCAGCATTTCATGTTCAAATTAAACGACGCGCCGAGCGCTCGCGCATCCATTTTGACGATGGCGTCGTAACAGTCCTTGCCGGACTGGCCGAGCCGGGCGACCCATTTGGGATCGAGATTTTTTTTGCCCAGCGGACTATAGCCATTGGGCCGCGGCTCGACGGAAATAAGATGCAAAACCTTTTCCAGCCAGCGCGCGACCTTTGGGCTGTTGCACGATTCAATGTGAACGGGAAAAACGCCGCCGTCAAAATTGATGTCGTAATCCAACCGGTTCACGCCGGGATAAACCAAGCCGATCATGTCCTGCGAACCGCTCGGCTCGGCGTTGCCCTGGTTTTCCGCGTCGTAAAGTTCGCGCGCCAGTTCGTCGAGCGGTCGTTTCGGCAATTTGCCTTTCCAAATTCGCATCGCAATCGCACGGGTGCCGCTGGCAATGCCGGAACGGTCCATCGGACGGAAATCCGGCTCGATCTGCACCACGACCATCGAACCGGACGGCTCGGGGTTGTGCTGCGAGATGAACGGCTGGTCAATCCAGCCGCCC
>DATCDZ010000182.1:0-11957 GCA_036510395.1 Verrucomicrobiia bacterium | reverse complement strand
CGACAACATCACCGCGCAATTGAGCCGGAAATTGCAGCAGCCGCTCGCGTTGGATCAGAAAAATTTTGAGCGCGCCTGCGCCGAAAGTCCTTATGTGCCGTATCCAATCGTGAAAAATGCGACTACCACTGACATCGCGCGGTTCGAGGAGCAATTTTCCGGCGGCGCGGGCGTTGATCTGGATTTGCAATCCGTCCGCAATTATCCCGACGGCACGACGGCGGCGCATCTGCTTGGCTACGTTTTGAAAGACAACAGTTCACTCGAAGGCGAGGACGCGTTTTTTAATTATCGGCTGCCTGATTACAGCGGCAAGGTCGGAATCGAGGCCGGGTTTGATTCGCAATTGCACGGACGTGCGGGCGAAGAATCGCTGATCATCAACAGCCGCGGCTATCGGCAATCTGAAAATATTTCGGATCCGCCCGAACCCGGCGAAAATGTCGTCTTGACGATTGACCTCGACATCCAGCGCGCGGCGGAAAAATCGCTCGCGGCGCACCAGGGCGCTGACGCGCGCGCGGCGGTTGTCGTGATGGATGTCCGCAGCGGCGACGTGCTGGCGATGGTTTCGTCGCCGGCGATCAATCCGATTTTAGCGTCAAACAGTCCGGCGTATTTGAACGATCCGAAATTGCTGCCGCAAATGAATCGCGCGACTTACGGCAGCTTTCTTCCCGGCTCGATTTTCAAACCCATTGTCGCGCTGGCGGCATTGGACAATGGATTGAACCCGGACGAGGTTTACGAAGTGCAGCCCGATCCGAGGCATTTGTCGCACAGCGCAATCAAGATTGGCGCGCGAATAATCGGCGATACGGTTCAACCCGGCCCATACAATTTCAAACGCGCGATTGAGGAATCCAGCAATTCCTATTTCATCTTCAACGGATTGCGCACGGGCATCGAAAAGGTCGTCCGACTCGCGGAGAAATTTCATTTCGGCGAGAAGGAAAATTTGCCCACGTTTCAAGACGCCCGGGGAAATTTCCCGACGCTGAAACAAATAAAATCGCCTGACTGGCGCGACGGCGATTCGGCGAACATTTTTTTCGGCCAGGGTCAAATGGCCGTGACGCCGATGCAAATGGCCGTCGCGTATTCGGCGATTGCCAACGGCGGAACGGTTTTGTGGCCGCGACTTGTCGAACGAATTGAACCGCAAGACCCGACGGGCGGCGAAGTGGCGACGAATTTTCCGGCTGGTCGTGTGCGCGATGAAATCGGCGTCAGCACGCGCAGCCTGAACATTTTGCGCGAGGCGATGCTTTCCGAAACCGAAGACCCGCAAGGCTCCGGTTACAATGCTTTTCACCAAGCCGGTTCCGTTTTGAATCTGCGTGTTTGCGGCAAGACCGGCACGGCGCAGATTGAGAATGAACGCGGAGAAAAAACCGGCTGGAATTATTGGTTCGCGTCTTTCGCGCCGTATGAAAACCCCAAATATGCCGTCGTTGTCATGGTCCAGTCGGATGTCACCATCGGTTCCGGCGGTTCTGTTTGTGCGCCGATCGCGCACGACATTTACGCGGAGATTTTGAAAAAAGAAAAATTCGGCGCGTCAAAAATGCTGGCGGCTGTGAAATAAATTATGGTTGATCCATCCATCAACGAACATCATCGAAGGCTTGACCGGCTGCAATTGGCCGCGCTTGCGGCGCTCATGTTCATCGGCGCGGCGTTCATTTACAGCGCGACGATGGTGAACGCGTCGGAAGCGGCTAAATCCTGGTATGGCCAGACTTGGATTCATCAACTCATTTGGTATGCGCTCGGCATCGGCGCGGCGAGTGCGTTGTGCGTTTTGGATTATCACACGCTTGCGCGCTGGTCGTTCGTGGCGTATGCAGTGACAATTTTCTGTCTCGTCGTCGTTTTAATTCCGCACATCGGCACGGTGCATAACGGTGCACGACGCTGGATCAATCTGGGCCTGTTCCAATTTCAGCCGGGCGAATTTGCGAAGCTCGCTTTCATTTTCGCGGCCGCAAATTTCTGGAGCCGTCCGGCGGATGAATTGAAGCAGCGCGACATTTTCTGGAAAGGCATTGGGCTGATGCTGCTGCCGTTTGTTTTGATTTTGAAGGAACCTGATCTCGGTTCGGCGCTCGTATTATTGCCGACAGGCGTGGCGATGATGTTCGTCGCTGGCACGCCGAAAAAATATCTGCTGAAGCTCGGCGCGGCTGTCGGGATTTTGGTCGTGTTGCTGCTCGCGGATGTTTTGTTCGCGCCGCCGGCCTTGCAAATCAAAGTGCAGGAATATCAGCGCCAAAGATTGCTGGTTTATTTTGGAAAAGATTTTGCGTCGGCCAATTCGACGCCGGAACAAAAAATTGCGGCTCGGGAATTGCAGCGGCAAAGTTCGTATCAGGGCAAGCAGGCGCTGATTTCCGTCGGTTCCGGCGGTTTGTTGGGCAAGGGCTGGTGCAAGGGCGACCAGACTTCGCTCGGATTTTTGCCGTGGGAAGAAGCGCCCAATGATTTCATTTTCTCCGTCATTGCCGAGGAGGAAGGATTCGCCGGCTCCATCGTGGTGCTGGCGCTGTATGCGGTGGTTCTCTTCACCGGTTTGAGAATCGCCGGCCAGGCGCGCGATCGCCTGGGGAAACTCGTGGCCGTGGGCGTCGTGACGCTCCTGTTCAGCCACGTTTTCATCAACATCGGCATGAACATTCGCATCGTCCCGGTGACGGGCATCCCACTGCCGCTGTTAAGTTACGGCGGATCGTCAGTGTTGTGTTCGTTGATCGCGCTGGGCCTGATGCAAAACGTCCACATCCATCGAAGAGGGTATTAATTATGAGCAGCAACAACTTCTCCCGGCGACGCCGCGGAATGCGTTTCAAACCCAAGGGCGGTCTCGGACCGAACCCGCAAAAAAACGACCGCGACGCGACACAGGCGCGCGCCGAAGTCGTCGGGGAACAAGGCGGCAACGAGCGTGTGTTTGACAGGCGATACACGAATGAAATCGAGCGCGCGGAAAACATCGCCGCAGGATTGCCGCCGCAGGGCGCGGAAATTCCGCAAACTCCGGCGAACATTCTCGACAAAAAAGATTTCCGCCAGCCGCATTCGGAAATTCCCGCGCAAGTTCAGGAGGAAAAATTCGAGCCAGTGCAATTGCCGGAGCCGCCGCCGAAAGGCATTGTCGAGGCCATCAAATCCGCCGCGACCAAAATAGTGAAGAAAGTCACCCGGCTTATCCGCCCCGAAAAGCGGACGAACAAGGATGTCGTCATCAATGCCGAGACGCTGGAGACGCGCGTGGCCGTCATGGAGGAAGGCAAGCTGGAGGAATTCAACATCGAGCGCACGACGGAAGAGCGCCTCGTCGGCAGCATTTTCAAGGGAAAAGTCCGCAACCTCGAAGACGGCTTGAAAGCCGCGTTCGTGGACATCGGCTTTGAGAAAAATGCGTTTCTGCATTATTGGGACATCGTGCCAAACCAGTTCGACAGCAGCGTCGAAATCGTCGAGCGCGAAGGACGCCGCCGCGACCGGCCAAAAATCACGCAGAAGGACGTTCCGCGTCTTTATCCGCCCGGCAGCGAAATCATCGTGCAGGTCACCAAAGGTCCGATCAGCACCAAAGGTCCGCGCATCACGACGAATCTCGTTTTGCCCGGTCGCTATCTGGTTTTGCTGCCGAATTCCGATCAATCTGGAATCTCGCGCAAGATTGAAAGTCAGGAAGAGCGCAAACGGCTCAAGCAAATTTTGCGCGAGCTGAACATCCCCGAAGGCATGGGCGTCATCATGCGCACCGCCGGCGAAAACCAGCGCAAGCCGTATTTCATGCGCGACCTCGCATTGCTGCTCGAAGAATGGCACGGCGTCCAGGAAAAAATCAAATCGCAGCCGATGGCGACGTGCGCTTTTCAGGAGCCGGATTTGATCGAACGCACCGTGCGCGATTTTCTCACCGAAGATGTGGATCGCATCGTCGTGGACAACCAAAAAGCCTACGACCGCATCCGCGAAATGATCCTCAAAATCAAGGCCAAGAGCGCCGCGAAAAAAGTCATGCTTTACACCGATTCACAGCCGGTGTTCGACCGCTTCAACGTCAGCAAGCAGTTGGAAAACACCTTCTCGCGCCAGGTGCATTTGAAAGGCGGCGGCTACATCGTCATTGACGAGACCGAGGCGCTCGTGGCCATTGACGTGAACACCGGACGCCACAAAGGCAGCCGCGACCAGGAAGCGACCATCCTGAAAGTGAATCTTGAATCTGCCGAGGAAATTTGTCGCCAGCTTCGCCTGCGCAACATGGGCGGACTCATCGTGCTCGACTTCATTGACATGAAAGGACGGCGCGACCAGCAGCAGGTCTATCAGCGCATGAAGGACGGTTTGCGCCGCGACAAGGCCAAGACGCACATCCTGCCGATTTCGCAGCTCGGCCTCATGGAAATGACGCGCCAGCGCCACAGCGAAAGCGTCCGCTCCGCCGTCTATGACGACTGCCCGTATTGCAAGGGCCGCGGCAAGGTGAAAAGCGTCGTGACCATGAGCGTCGAGATCCAGCGCAAGCTGCAGGAAATCCTGAAGAAACGCACGCGCGACGAATCGGATTTTCAACTGCGCATCGTCGTGCATCCGACCGTGCTGGACCGGCTTCGCACCGAGGATGAAAAACATCTCATCGAGATGGAGAAACGCTACTTCGGCAAGCTGTCCTTCCGCGCCGACACCGGGATGCACGCCGAACAGTTCAAGATCGTGAACGTGGAGAACAACGAAGAACTGGCGAGCGTCGGCGCTTGAAGCAATTCTGAAAATACAAAACGCCTCGCGGGAAACTGCGGGGTGTTTTTTATTTTCTTTCAAAAGGCAGAAGATTATTATTTCACCATGAAACGAATCCTCATCTTGCTTCTTCTTATTTCAACCAGCTTTGTTGTGCGGGCTGATTTGGTCATTCGCCAGCAAGCTGTCCGATCCAATACAACTAACAATGTTATCATTTCCATTCATGGTGACAAGATTCGCACGGAACAATTAGCTGACCAAACCGGTCGTGGCGGCGTTATTTACATCGATGATTTGGCCACACATGATTCTGCTATGCTGATGCCCAAAGATAAGACTGTAATGAGAAACTCGGGCGCAAACCTCAAAAGTGATATAGAAGCTGCGAAAAAAGCTTATGGAGAAACCAACGCGATGTTTCTCGCTCCACCACTACCGGTTGACACGGGCAAAACCGAAGTAATTGAAAATCATAAAACCGAAGTCTATTCGTGGAATGGACTTAACGGCACAAAGGAAACACTGTGGGTAGCTGGGAATTTTCCCAATCATGACAACATCAAGGCCGACTTGGATAAACTTGACGAGTGGAACAGTTCTTTTGTGGGGAAAGGTTTGGAGCCGGATTTGCGGCTGCTACCGGGCATGGTGGTGAAAAAGCAAACCGCAGTCGGTGGCAGAACGGATAATGGCCAGTTGGTGACCATTTCACTCGTGTCTGTAAAAATCGAACCGGTTGATCCGACAATTTTTGAAGTGCCAAGCGATTATACTGAATCGAAGCCTTAAAAATTTCATAATTTTCTCTTCGTGCTCGGCAACTGGCCGAGCCAGTATGTCAATCCGATGGAGTTTCCGACATTGCCGCCAGCCACGAGCGTCTGGCCTTTTTTGAGCGACTGCTTGATTTTGCCGACGTTCTGGCCGTTGCCAATGAGCGTGAGTTGCACCTGTTCGCCGCCCAGGTTCTTGACGGAAATCTGGCACGCATCGCTCAAGCTCACGTTCTTGGACTCGTCCTTGGCCACGGAAAACTGCTGCGAGCTGACGACGAAATAATGCTGCCATTTGAGTGGCAGCCGTCCGAGTTTCTTCTCGATCTGCGGCGAAACCGGCGTGCCTCTGGCCTGCGGATCGTTGGAGCCGGAAACCAAATCCGCCTCCAGTGCCAGGCGGTGCGCATCTCAATTTCTTGCAGGGTTGAATGAGGTGTGGGGAAAGAGAAGGTGCCAGCGCTCGTTGCGCCAGAACATTTCCAGACATAGCAGGGCTTCATCGCCTGTCTGACTCCAGAACTGTCCGGGCCGCTTGAAGCGGCATTGGTTTTGCCGACAGGTGGCTTCCACCGGGCCGCTGCCAATGGGTTCGCGCGCCGCCGTCCAGCGCGGTAATCCATCCGGTCCTCATGCTCATGGAAATAATTGGCTTCCCTTTGCACCGCTTCGGCGGCCGGGCCGCCCGGCAGTTGCGCCAGCGCCTCCTCCAGTTGGCCGATGACTTTGATGGCAGATTCGTTTTTCAGTTGTTTGACCAGCGGCTTGAGCCAGGCTTTGAGTTTGGCCTGATCGCGCCAAAGCGCGTGTCAAAGGTGCGCGGGTGATCGGCGGAGAGGCGTCTGAGTTTTTGCTGGCAGACCGGACAAAAGGGCGGGGTGCCATCCGCTTTAGCTTGCGCGCCGCGTTGCACGGTCTCGCGCAGCAGATTTTGGACATCCTGCGCGGCTTGAACCTCAAGATGCCCAAGGTTTTGATCGCTGGCGGCGGTGAATCGCTGGATCGAATGTTCCAGCCCACAAGCCGAGCGCGCCGCGAGGACCGCGAGCGGTCCGGAGGAGGTCGCAAGTTGGACGGTCGGATCGACAGGCTCAAGACAAGTTGCATTCATGCCCCAAGCTTGCACTGCACTGCAAGAAATTGAGATGCGCACGCTTTATAGTTAGGCCACAACCAGTTCTTGACCCACAAAATGAAGTGTGTTACAAAAGAGCAACCACAATTAGCTGTGGTTTTATGCGTTGCCCAAAATGCGGTGATCAGGATGACAAGGTCATTGATTCGCGCGCCTCACGAGAAGGCGCGACCATCCGCCGCCGCCGCCAATGTGCCAGGTGCGGACACCGTTTCACCACTTACGAGGAGGTGGAGCACGAGGGTTTGATGGTTTTGAAGCGCGACGGGCGGCGCGAGGAATTTTCGCGCGAAAAACTTCTGGCCGGTCTCAAGAAAGCCTGCCAGAAACGCCCAATCAGTTTGAAGGCGATGGACGATTTGGTGGACCATATTGTTGCCACCGTGACTGAAAAATTTGAAAGCGAAGTGCCCGGCGAATTCGTCGGCAAGATGGTGATGGAAGGACTGCGCGAACTGGACGACGTCGCCTATGTCCGCTTCGCCAGCGTCTATCGCCGGTTTCAAGAAGCAACGGACTTCGTGCAGGAAGTCCAAAAACTGGAGGCTGCAAAATGATCGCATTGTCATCTGATTGTCTGCTGTTTCAACTGGCCAACGGCGAGAGCGTTCCCTGTTCCGCCGAAATGATTTCCATTGAGATCGCCGGCGACTCCGAGGAATTACTCGACCCGGAAATGCTGCGCCATGCCGCCGCGTCAGTTTTTCATTATTTCAAAGTCGAACTCGAACGCGAAACCGTCACCGTCGGCGAATTTGCCGGCGCGCTGGAAAAAGTTTTGTGCGGCCTCGGCCTGACCATCCGCGCGGGCGGACCCGAAACGAACTCGCGGCAGATCATCGAAACCGATCTGGGCCTGCTCGCGCGACAATCCGCCGGCAGCCTGGAACTGTTTTTCTTCCCGCGCCTGCGCGACGAATTGCGCCAGCAACTCCGGCAGTCGCCGCGCATGCTGCGCTTTCGCGGACTGCGCGGCTGCGTCAAGCAGCTCGCCGGCGCGCGACGCTGGAGCGCGCGTTGCGAAAAAATGCGGGATCAGGTCGTCGAATATCTGCGCGGCTGCCTCACCGCCGAGCCGGAGCAAAACGAGTGTGCGCTCGTCGTGGAATGAAATTTCCGCAGCAGCCGACGTGAGTCGGCTTATTATTTTGAATTAGAGCGGACTCACGTCCGCTGCTACGATAAAAAAATGAGCAAAACCCTTTTTGAGAGAATCATCGCCCGCAAAATTCCGGCGGCGATTATTTTTGAAGACGATTTGGTTCTCGCCATCCGCGACATCCATCCGCAGGCACCGACACATATTTTGATTTTCCCAAAAAAGCCAATCTCGCGAATCGGCGAGGCGAAGTCCGATGACCGGCAGTTGCTCGGACACATTTTGCTCACGGCCGCCGAAATCGCGAAGAAACTGGATTTGAAAGGTGGCTACCGGCTCGTCATCAACAACGGCGCGGACGGCGGCGAAACCGTGCCGCACCTGCACGTCCACATCCTCGGCGGACGCCACATGGCGTGGCCGCCGGGTTGAATTCGCGCCGGACTGAATCTTATCCTGATGCAAGGCCAGAAATTATTTCGCGGGCGCAAATCCTCCGCTTGCGCCGCCGCGAAGTTGCTGTTAAACTTTCCCGGTTCGACGGAATTTTATGCCACAAACCGGCCGCCAATCGCTCAACACCAGCAAAGTCCTTTGTGTCATCATGGGCGGCGGACAGGGCACGCGGCTGTTTCCGCTGACGAAGGACCGCGCCAAGCCCGCCGTGCCGCTCGCCGGAAAATACCGGCTCGTGGACATCCCGATTTCCAACTGCATCAATTCCGGCTTCCGGCGCATTTACATTCTGACGCAGTTCAATTCCACCTCGCTTCACGGGCACATTTCGCGGACATACAAATTCGACCAGTTCACGAGCGGTTTCGTGGAAATTCTCGCGGCGCAGCAGACGCTCACCAACACGTCGTGGTATGAGGGCACGGCGGACGCGGTGCGGAAAAATCTCACGCACTTTCTCAACCACGATTTCGACCATCTGCTGATTTTGAGCGGCGACCAGTTGTATCGGATGGATTACCGCCGGATGATTGACGAACACGTCGAGACCGGCGCGGACATCACCGTGGCCACGATTCCCGTGGGGCGCAACGAGGCGAAATCATTTGGCATCATGCAAATGGCTGAAGACCGGAGCGTCACGCGCTTCGAGGAAAAACCTAAAGACCCGGCGCTGCTCGACACGCTGCATCTGCCGCCGGCGTGGCTGAAAAAACTGGGGATCGCGGAGGGCGGAGAAAAATTTCTGGCCTCGATGGGCATTTACGTCTTCAACCGCAATTTGATTTGCGAACTGCTCGACAATCCGCTGTCGGATTTCGGCAAGCACATCATTCCGCACGCCATCAGTTCGCGCCGCGTATTCTCCCACGTTTTTGAAGGCTACTGGGAGGACATCGGAACCATCCGCAACTTCTTCGAGGCGAACCTTGACCTGGTCTCCGAACTGCCGCGCTTCAATTTCTTCGACATGAGCGCGCCGATTTTTTCGCGTCCGCGCTTTCTGCCCGGCTCCAAAATCAACGGTGCGCAGATCGAGCATGCCGTCATTTCCGACGGCTGCATCATCAACCATGCGCGCATCAAAAATTCCATCGTCGGCCTCCGCACCCTCGTCGGCATGGACACGGAATTGAACCGCGTCATCACGCTGGGCAGCGACTATTACGAATCGGACGAATCCGTGAGGAAGCACGAAAGCGAAGGCAAGCCGCGCATCGGCATCGGTGCGAACTGCAAGATCGAAAACGCCATCATTGACAAGAACACGCGCATCGGAAACAGCGTGACGATTTCGCCAGCCGGAAAGCCTGAAAATGTTGACCACGAACTTTACTTCATCCGCGACGGAATCATCATCATTCCCAAAAACGCCGTTATCTCGCACGGGACGGTGATTTGAAATGGCTTTCCATCAGGCCGCCACCTGCGGGTATTTCGTTGGCGGCAAGAATTTTTTCCACGCCTTAAGAACACGGTGCGTGACAGACATCACCCCGCCCTGCGCGCCGGCTTCAAAAACTCACCAGGCGTCGGTGAACGCATACGTCGGCAGATGATTCCACTGGTGATCCTCCATGCATTGGACCTAATTTTGAATACAGCGCTGTTCCAGATCCCCGTTCAATTTCGCTGTTTCTTTTGGGAGCGCTAACTTTTAAGCTGGAACACTTTTTCCGCCTAAATTTGATTTAATGCCGGACTGGAATTTTCTCGCCACCGCGCGCCGCGAACGGCGAAAATGATTGTGACAATTCCAATCGTCGCGTCAGCCGCAACCGCCGACCATGATTTATTTTGTCCGCAGGCAGTTCCAAAAATCAAAATGCAGCCGAGCCAGACGCATGGCGGGTGAAAATCCTGCGTGCTGCGCCTGCTCAATTGCTTGTTGAGGAACGCGGGCGTGACGAACGCGAGGATGAGCAGCGTCACGATTCCCCAGCTTAAAAAATTCACGGGCGGCGCGCCCTGCCGCGCCAGCGGAAATTTCACCGGCGTCCATATCCAATAATTTTTTATGCGCGACGCGAACGGATCGAGTGCGAGGTCAAACAGCACCGTCAGCACCACCGTCAGGCCGATGAGCCAGAAGCCGTAGGTTTTTGTCTTCCGCCACGGACGCAAAATCAGCCGCGCCACGCCGCGCGAATTCAAAACCGCCACGACCCAGATCAATGGCATCGCCCATGGCAGTCTTTGGAAAAGTTCCGGACCGAGTTCGTCGGTGAATGTGAACTGGCCGAACGGGATTCCGCTGATTGCGCCGAGCGTGTGCGCCGCGCCGCCGATGAATGAGGTGACTGCCAAGACCAGCAAAACATTTTGCATTGGCAGTTGCCGTTCCAGCGCGAAAATTGTGGTGGCGGTTGCCAGCAGGAGCAGGGTGACTTCCAGTTCCTGGGGGTTGCCTGGAAGATGCAGCGACGGCAAAAGAAGCGTCGCCAACATGAGCAAAAAGGCCGCTGCAAGCAGCACGGTGAAAATCCAGTAAGACCACGCGGTCAATTTCGCGGCTCCGGCTGTGTTCGAGAGTGACCGGGACTTGTGCATTGCTTCCGCTGAAGATAGCAAAATCGTGTCGCCCGCATTATAAAAATCGCAGTCAATCGTTACGCCGAGAATTGTCAAACCGGTTTCGCGTGCGGGCGGTTTGCGGTATGGCGACCCAATATTTTTACGATTCACTTTCCCTTGTAAAACTTCATCGTCGCACGTTTGAGTTCGCGGTCCGAGTCGCGTTTCTTGATGTCGTCGCGCCGGTCGAATTCATGCTTGCCCTTGCCGACGCCGAGCGCGACTTTCACTTTTCCATTTTTCCAGTAGAACGAAAGCGGGATCAGCGCGTTGCCCTTGACCGCGATGAGCGAAAATAATTTTCTGATCTCCGATTTGTGCAGGAGCAGTTTGCGCGGCGCTTTGGGAACGTGGTTCTGGAGATTGCCGTGAGAGTATTCGTCAATGTGCGCGTTGTGCAGCCAGACCTCGTCCTTCTCGACGCGCGCAAAGGCGTCGGCGATCTGGCCCTTGCCCGCGCGCAACGCCTTGACCTCCGTGCCGTGCAGCACGATGCCCGCCTCGAACGTTTCGAGGATGTGATAATCGCGCCGGGCTTTGTGGTTGGTCACGATGTCGGCCATGATTCAAGTTTATCCGCAGATCACGCAGATTTCACAGATTAAAAATTGCTCAAGACAGGCTGAAATAAAAAACCCGCCGTCAAGCGGGTCTTTTGAATCTGCACAAATCCGCGAAATCTGCGGATGAAGTCTTTTAACGCTTCTTGCGCTTCTTGGCTTGCGGGCGGGTCAGGGCGACGATCTCCGGCATATCCCAGCCGATTTTGTCCTCGATGATTTCGCGCAACGCGATGTCCGCCGCGCCGAGGTTGCCCACATTGTCAATCAGCGGACGGTTCAAGCCGCCGCCGCCGGAATTCAACTGCCGCACGCGGCGCGACACGAGGTTGACAAGGACGTTCGGGTTGCCGACTTTTTCATTGGCTTTTTTGCAGAGTTCAGCGTTCATGTTTTTTCTGTTCAAATCAAGCTACATAGCTTAAGTGTTGCACGCCCGAAGGCAACAACAAAAATTCCCTTTGTCGCGGGGCGAGCAAAACAGGAGAAGTCTTGTAGTTAGCAAAACAGGAATCTCCCAGTCCACCTCCCGTCTTTGAGGAGGGCGAGCGAAGCGATGCCCGACGAAAAGACGGGAGGTGGACTGGGCAGGCGGATATTCT
>DATCDZ010000181.1:0-8450 GCA_036510395.1 Verrucomicrobiia bacterium | reverse complement strand
CGCCCCTACCGATGAATTTCAAACCTTCCACGTCAACGGCTCCATGCCGACCGCGCGCCGCGAGCGCGAACTGCGCGATTTCCGGGCGGCAGCGCGGGCCGTCGTGTCCAATGCCCGCTGTCTGACCGAAGGCGTGGATGTTCCTGCCGTGGACATGGTGGCATTTCTTTCGCCGCGCCGCAGTCGCGTGGACATCGTGCAAGCCACCGGCCGCGCCATGCGCCGCTCGCCGGGAAAAACCACCGGCTATGTGCTGGTGCCGCTGTATCTCGAACTGACCGCCGGCGAAACCGTCGAAGCCGCCGTCAATCGCGCACAGTTCGATGAGGTCTGGGATGTTCTTCACTCGATCCAAGAACAAGATGATGTCCTGTCAGAATTGATTCGTTACGTTGGCGAACAAAAGGGTCAAGGCAAAGGATTCAACGACAGCGGATTTGCTGACCGGATTGACTTCGGCGGGCCACGGTTGCATTTGGAAGCCCTCCGCGCGGCAGTAACAACGCACTGTTTAGACAATCTATATTCGTCATGGGATATGTGGTTTGGGAAATTGAAGGCGTTCAAGGAGCGATTCGGTCACTGTAATGTCGAGACGGATTGGGAAGAAGATCCCGCACTGGCCGGTTGGGTAAGCGCGCAACGGACACGCCGAAACAAGGGATCACTCTATCCCGAAAGAATTCGGCTGCTTGATGAACTTGGTTTCGTTTGGGATTTCCAAACTCAAAAAGGGCAAAAAACTTGGATGAAGTGGTATCGCGAACTGGAAGCCTACGCGAGCGAACATGGTAATCCTCATGTCACGCGCAGCTACGCAAACACCAAGCTGGCGAGTTGGGTTTGGATTCAGCGACAACGCCGAAAAGGCACATACAAACCCAACGGTAAAGATTTCGACGTGATGACTGCGGAGCAGATAGGGCTCCTCGACAAGCTTAGTTTTCGCTGGGATGCACACGAAGAAAAATGGTCGGAGAATTTCGAGAAGTTGAAAAAGTTCACCGGTGAGCACGGGCACTGCGAAGTCGGGCTTGAATCAAATGGAGACGAACAATTGGCTGATTGGACTCACCGCCAGCGTTGGCTCTGCAAGCGAGGAAGACTGAACGCGGAACGGAAATCCATGCTTGAGACGATTGGCTTCAAATGGAACGCCGAGGCCATAGACCTGAAATGGCACGAGATGTTTGAACGCCTCAAGGAGTATCACTCCTCGAATGGCGATGCGAATGTGCCGTATGGTTGGAAGGAAAACCGGAAACTCGCTGCGTGGGTGAGCAATCAACGCGAACGGCGCAAGCACAGCACTCTTTCCGATGAAGAAATCAAACTCTTGGACAGCCTCGGTTTTACTTGGAAAAGCCGCGATGTCGGAACATGGGAAGACCGTCTTGCCGAGGTTGTTGCCTTTAAGGCGGAGAACGGTCATTGCGACATACCGCTGAACTTTCCTGAAAATCCGAAGCTTGGACGTTTCGTGAATAACATAAGAACCCAGCGAAATAGCAGACGGCTTTCTGCCGAGCGCATCGCAAAACTCGATGCTATTGGCTTTGCTTGGGGATCACGCAGCCGCGAAGAGGTTGACGGGGAAGGCATAAATGCCGGATGGAAGATGCGCTTTGAGGAGTTGCTCCGCTACAAGGAAAAGAACGGGGACTGTAAAGTTCCAAATGAATGGCCGGAAAATCTCAAGCTAGGTCATTGGGTTAACCAACAGCGCTATCTTAAGAAGTGCGGCGAGCTTCATCTGAAGCGGGAAGAAATGTTAAATTCAATTGCTTTCGACTGGGGCTTCAAACGCGATTTCGGCGGAGTGAAACTAACAGACTTGTGGGCTTTACGATTCGACCAGCTTGTTGATTTCAAAAATCGAAATGGGCATTGCAACGTGCCCTACGACCATTCCGACAACCGGCAGCTTGGAATCTGGGTCAGCAATCAGAGGCAGAAACGGAAGCTGAACAAACTCACACCTGAACGCTTGTCACTCTTGAATGGAATCGGATTTGTTTGGGAAGATGTGGAGCGCGGCGTATGGGAGGAGCGTTTTCAAGAATTGGCAGAATTCAAAGCCAAACAAGGCCATTGCGATGTGCCGGTGGTTTATCCAGAAAATTCCAAACTTGGCTGGTTCACAAAAAATATGCGAGCCGCGCGAAAGAAAGGGACGCTCTTTGATGAGAAAATCGCAAAACTGGACGCGATTGGATTCGCATGGGTTTCAGCGCGCAAGTCAACTCCGCCGCAAATGCGCGAAGCCATACAAGAGCCTATAATGGCATCATGGAAAAAGTTCTTCGATGAATTGGTGGCCTACAAGAAGATGCATGGTAATTGTGATGTGCCTGTGAAATGGAAAGGAAATCCGCAACTTGGTGGCTGGGCAGCAGCGCAACGCTCGCTGCGAAAATCCGGCAAACTTCATCCAGAGCGGGAACGAATGCTGAACGAAATCGGATTTGACTGGCGCGCAGACCAGAATAAAGAGGATTGGGAAACTCGATTTGAACAATTGAAGGATTACAAGCAACGCTTTGGAAATTGCTCCGTTCCGGTGAAGTGGGCGGAGAATCCCCGATTGGGCGCGTGGGTATCGCAACAACGGCATTTTCAGAAAGCGGGGAAATTATCCGCAGAAAAGGAACGGCTTCTGACTGAAATCGGTTTTGCGCGTGCGCTGCAACAAACCACAGCACACGGAGTCAATCGGGCATGGAACGATTGGTTTAATGAGTTGGTTCAATACAAAGCCAAACACGGCGATTGCAAAGTGCCAACGAGAGGGAATGAAAATCCCAGACTCGGAGTTTGGGTCAGTAACCAACGTCAATTGAAGAAATATGGAAAACTCGAACCAGAACGCGCACGGATGTTGAGCGAAATCGGTTTTGTTTGGAATCTGCATCCGAACCCTGCGTCAGCGAGATAAAATTTCCGCCACCCCTTCAGGGTGGAATTATTTTGCGGGACGATTTCCTAGGGTAGTTCGTTCCTCACAACCCTAGGCTAATTTCCGTAGCGCCTTCAGCGCATAAAAAAGCGGCCTCCGTTTTCCGAAGGCCGCTTGCGTTAGTTTGAGGTGGCGCAGCAGCACCGCCCTACCATTTTTTCAACCGTGAAACGGCTGGCTCAAGGGCAGGAAGAATTCGCCACGGACGCCGGCGTTGGCGTCCACGCTGAACGGCCATTCGGCGTCGGCGGCAAACTGGATGGTCATGCGCCGGTCGGTGATGGATGTCACCTGCGCGTCGCGTTGTTTGCGCTGGGTGGTGGCGTCGGATTGCATGCTGGTCGGATTCGCCGCCGCCGTGGTGTAGGCGGTGAGCAAGGTTTGCAGGTTCGCAACCTTGGCGGGCGTGATGCCGGGCAAGGTGTCGGTGCCAAGTTTGGTGATGACGGCCTGCACGGATTCCTTGAACGTGGCCTGGTTGGGATTGAGGCGATGGCTGACGAGGTAGTCGTTCATCATCACGGGATTGGTGCGGGCGTATTTCTGGCGCGCGGCGGCCTGCACTTCGTGAAGGGCGGCCATGAGTCCGGTCTCGGCGGTGTGTTGGGCGCCGGTGGCGGCGGTTTTGCCGGTGGTGGATTGCGCGGCGGTCGCACCCGTCTGGCGGCAGGCGAGGATGTCGGCCACCAGTTGCGTGACATAGGCGGCGGTGATTTCGCGCACGGCAAGCGGCGCGGCATAGGCCGGTTTTTGCGCGGCGGTTGTGATTTTATCCGCTTCATTCAATGCGGCGAGCTGCGCCTGATTGAAGACGGAATGCGGATGCGGGGTTGCGGGCGGCGGCGGAGTGGGTGTGGGGTCGGCCATAATTTTGTGTTGTTGTTTGTTAAAATCCTCGAATCCATGGAAAGCCACCCGGCTGTCCCGCGAGTGATTGTGAAAAGAAAACGCCTTTGACGGGGCAATGGCAAGCCTGATTTTCGGGAAATTCGCGCCTGAAACAGGCTGGTTCGTTGAAATGTTCCCGCCGTTCGTCAAATGGAGGGGTTGTTCGTGAAATTGGGCTTTTTGCTCGTTATTTCGATGGTTTCGACCGTGAAATTGAGACCGCCGTTCGTCGTTTTGGAGGCTCCGTTCGTCAATTTGCCGCCGCCGTTCGTGATTTTGACCCCGCTGACCGTCAATTCGCTCCATCCGTTCGTGACTTGAAATGTGTCCGTTCGATGAAATGATGACGCCGTTCGTGAAATTTTCCGTGTTGCGCGCAAATTTTCCGCGATGACCGCGTGCCAGCAGTCCGTTCCGAATTTGATTTGTGCCATGCGAACAATCAGGCTGCGACCTCGACGTAGTCCGTGCTTGATTGTGGCTGCGGAATGGAAAGACCTTCCTCCTGCATCGCCTCCAAGTGCAGTTCAATCGCCTCGCGGATCAGTCTGACGGCCTCCGCGCGGTTTTCGGCGGCGGCGACGCAGCCCGGCAAATCGGGAACGTAAGCGCCGTAGCTGCTCTCACCTTTTTCAATCACAATGGCGTAACGCATAATCAATTTTTCAATCCGCCCTGTTTCAAAATACTGTTCATCGTGCTTTCGGAATGTCAACGCCAAGATTTCCGGCGATTGTCACAATTCCAACTTTTGTCGGATGTTTGAATTGCCGGTGACTGCCCTTTGTGCGGACATGAAACCAGCCGTCTTCTTCCACCAGTTTGATCGCCTCGCGGACTTTCATTTCAAACTTTCAAATCCGCGAACGCCGGATCGTTGACATTCACAATTTTCCGCATCCTGTTCACGGCCGTTTTCAGGCTGCGCGCGCCGAGCAAACTTGTTCCCGCAACAAATGTGTCCGCTCCGGCGCGGGCGCATTCGGCGGCGGTCTGATTGTTGATGCCGCCGTCCACGCTGATTTGATAGCGCAATTGTTTGTCGCGCCGCCACGCCTCGGCCTGCTGGATTTTCGGAAGCGTTTCGTGCATCAATTCCTGGCCGCCGAAACCTGGATTGACAGTCATCACGAGCAGCAAGTCAATTTTGTCGAGGAACGGTTCCACTTCGGAAATGGCCGTGAGCGGATTGACGGCGAGGCCGACTTTTTTGCCGAGATTTTTTATTTTCCAGATGAGCGGCCCGACTTGTTCGCCAACCTCGACGTGGATGATGATTTCGTCCGCGCCCGCGTCTGCAAACGGTTCGAGCAAAATTTCCGGCTTGCTGCACATGAGGTGAACGTCGAAAAAAATCCTTGTCAGCGGGCGGATGGCTTTGACGACTTGCGGGCCGAAGGAAATGTTCGGGACGAAGTGGCCGTCCATGATGTCGAGGTGCAGCCGGTCGGCGCCGGACTTGGAAATGCGGAGTGCGTCCCTGCCAAAGGCGGCGTGGTTTCCGGCGAGCAGCGAGGGCGCGATAATCATGCGGCGAGGATAGAGGATGGAGGATGGAGAATGGAAGTTGGAAAAGTTCGCGCCGTGTTCAATCCTCTATTTTCCATCATTACCTTATTTTCTTTTCCCGTCGAGGCACCGGCGCACGGTGATTGCGAGCAATTGAGGATGGTAGGGTTTCTGCAGAAAATTCGTTTCCGGCTCGATCTTGAAGTCCTTGCCGACGATGTCCGCGCTGTAACCGCTGGTGAAAACGACCTTCAAATCCGGCTTGCGTTTCCACAATTCCTCGGCCAGTTCGCGCCCGTTCATGTTGTCAGGCATCACGAGGTCGGTGAGCAGCAGCGCGATTTCGTCCTTGTTCTGCTCCCAGACTCCGATGGCTTCCGCGCCGGTGCCGGCCTGCAATGTTTTGTAACCGTATTTCTCAAGGACGCGGGCGACGAGCTCGCGCACGGGCTTTTCGTCCTCGACGAGCAGAATGGTTTCGCTGCCGCCGCGGACCGTGATTTGCGTCGTGGGCTTTTCGGCCTCCGGCTGCTGCGCGCCGGCATAGGGGATGTAAATGCGGAAGGTCGTGCCCTTGCCGACGACGCTGGAAACTTCAATCCAGCCCTGATGCTGTTTGACAATCCCATAAACCGTCGCAAGGCCGAGGCCGGTTCCCTTGCCGATTTCCTTCGTGGTGAAAAACGGCTCGAAGATGCGCGATAGATTTTCCGGCTCTATGCCGCAGCCGGTGTCGGATTTGCTGACGCAGACAAAAGTCCCCACGCGCGCTTCGGGATGGCGTCGGACATGATTCTCGTCCACGTCCATGATGGAA
Source organism: Verrucomicrobiia bacterium (assembly GCA_036510395.1). Classification (GTDB taxonomy): domain Bacteria; phylum Verrucomicrobiota; class Verrucomicrobiia; order Limisphaerales; family UBA11358; genus UBA11358. The sequence continues at coordinate 2,280 of DATCDZ010000181.1, read as the reverse complement.
ATGCGGATGCCAAGCCGTCCGCCGCGCGGCATGGCGTCGCGTGCGTTGACGGCGAGGTTCAGCAAAACCTGTTCCATCATGCCCGCGTCGGCCTCGACGGTCGCGGGCGACGGGCAATAATTCAATTGCAGGGATACGTCCGCGCCCAAAAGCCGGCCGAGCATATCGGTCATGTTTCCGACAATTTTGTTCATGTCCAGCTTCTTGGGCTGGATCAACTGGCGGCGGCTGAAGGTGAGCAACTGGCGCGTCAGTCCCGCGGCGCGCTCGGCGGCCAAAGTGATTTGCTGCGCGGAACGGGCGGCGGATTCGTCCAGGTTGGAAGCCAGCATCAGCGAAGCGTGGCCGTGGATGATGGTGAGGATGTTGTTGAAATCGTGCGCAACGCCGCCGGCAAGCTGGCCGATGGCCTCCATTTTTTGGGACTGGCGCAGTTGCTCCTCCAGCCGCCGCTGCATCGTCACGTCGCGGAACAGGCTCAACATGAGCAGCGGACGTCCCTGCATCTCGATGAACGACTCGGTGATTTCAAAGTTGACCGTATTGCCGTTGTGCAAAATGTATTGATGCTCGATCTTTCTTTTGGCGGCGCGGTCGCGAAAGTGGTCACTGTGGTGCTGCATGATTTCATCCAAATTTGAAGCCTTGGAATAGACAATGGTGAACGGCTTGCCTTCCAGGGCCGACGCCTCCATTTCGACAAATTTGCTGTAGGCGTCGTTGACGGCGACGATGACGCCCTTCTCATCGGTCAAACGCATCCCGTCCACGGAATTTTCCCAGACGGAGCGGAACAGCATCTCCGAACTTTGGAGCGCCGTTTCCGTGGTGCGCCGCTCAGTGATGTCGCGGACATGGAGCAGCAACGCGGGACTGCCTCCGTATTCGACACGGCCGGCGCGGACATCCACCGGCGTTGACCGTCCGTCGGCGCCAAGGCTTTCACCCTCGACCCACGACAATTTTCCGGCCGCCAGCCTTTGAAAATCGCGCTGCGCCTCCTCCTGTTTGGATCGTGGAACCAGATCCTTGACCGCATTTTTCCCGATCAACTGGTCGCGCGTCAGACCGTGCAAAACGCACGCTGCGAAATTCACGTCCAGCACCGTGCCCTCCATGTCCTCGACAAAAATGGCGTCGGGTGAATTTTCAAACAGGTCGCGGAAACGCTTGTCGCTTTCGAGCAATTGCTCCCGTGCCTGGACGCGGTCAAGCGCGCCGCTGCACTGGTCGGCGAGTGTCTGCAACATTTGCAGGTCGTCCTGCGCATAAACGCCGGGGTTGTGGTTTTGGATGAGCAGCACTCCGATGACGCGGTCGCCCTTGCGGACGGGCGCGAGCATCGTCGAAGCCGAGTAGCTGTCGGCCTCGTGCGGCTGCAACAATTCCGCGCCCTTTTCGATGACGCGGCGGATGAGCGCGTTGGCGGTCTTTGGCTGCGGCGACGACGGCACCTGGACGCGCTGCCCCTCGACCGTCGTGATGTTGAGCAGGGAAAAAACCTCGTCGTTTCCGGCGTCATAAGTGTCGAGAGCAAAATCATCCCAGCGGAAAAGCTCGTCGGCGGCCTCGCAAATGATCATCGCCGCCTCCGGCGCGGTCGTGGCCGCGCTCAAACGGTGGCTCAATTTTGAGAAAACCGAGTTGCGATGCTCAACATGACGCCGCTCCGTCACGTCGGTCGCCATCGTCAGCGCGGCGAAACGTCCTTGAAAAGACATCGGCGTCCAGATCACTTCCGCTTCAATCAGCGCCCCGCTCTTTTTGCGGTGCCGCCAGACCAGCCCGCGCCCGGCGACATCCGCGACGGCATCTTCAAGACGGTCTTTTTTTTCCGGCTCCCGGATGTCCGACATCTTCATCCGCAGAAATTCCTCGCGCGAATAGCCGTAATGCCGGACCGCCGCCGCGTTGACTTCGAGAAACGCGAGCGACTCGAGGTCGAACACCCACATCGGATTTGGATTGTCCTGAAAAAGAAGCCGGTATTGTTTTTCGCTCGTCCGCAAATCCACCTCCGCCTTTCGCAATTGCGCGCGTTCCCTGGCTTCCTGGATCGCGCGGCGGACGGCGGATGGCAGGCGTTCCGGCTTTTGCTTGATGATGTAATCCGTCGCGCCTGCCCTCAAACTTTCTATCGCCGCCTGCTCTCCAATCGTGCCGGAAACCAGGATGAACGGCAGGTCGGGAATTTTTTGACGGACGATTTTCAACGCCTCCGTGCCGTTGAACGACGGCAGGTGATAATCGGAAATGATGAGGTCGAAATTTTCCGCAGCA
>DATCDZ010000180.1:0-2061 GCA_036510395.1 Verrucomicrobiia bacterium | reverse complement strand
GCCTCTTTTTTGTCGTGCAAGGTGCGGGCGCGCTCGCGCTTGCCTTCGGCGGCCTTGAACGCGCGGTCGTCTTCCATGCTCATCGCGCCCTCGGCCACGGCGACGATGCTGAAATTCGTCCCGCGCCGGCTGCGGCGTTTGATGGCCTCGGCGATGCTGGTGACATCGTAGGGAATTTCTGGAATCAAAATCACGTCCGCGCCGCCCGCGATGCCCGCGCCGAGCGTGAGCCAGCCCGCGCGGTGTCCCATGATTTCGGCGACGACGATGCGATGGTGGCTGTGCGCGGTGCTGTGCAGGCGGTCAATCGTCTCGGTCGCGATGTCCATAGCGGTCGCGAAACCAAAAGTTGAATCCGTCAGCACCACGTCGTTGTCAATCGTCTTGGGCAGGGTGATGACGTTGAGCCCGGCGTTGGAAAGGTGCAGGGCGTTTTTCTGCGTGCCGCCGCCGCCAAGGCAGACAAGCGCGTCAAGGCCGAGCTTCCCGTAATTTTTCACGATGACATCGGTCATGTCGCGCGTGCGCCCGTCAATGAGCATCCGGTGCGGCTTGTCGCGGCTTGTGCCGAGGATGGTGCCGCCGAGGGTGAGGATTCCGGCGAGCTTGGTCTTGTCGAGCTTCAACCGCCGGTCTTCGACGATGCCGCGAAAGCCGTCGCGGAAGCCGAGAATCTCCATGCCGTAAAATCCGAGCGCGGTTTTGCCGACGCCGCGGATGGCGGCGTTCAAGCCGGGACTGTCGCCGCCCGCCGTGAGGATGCCGATGCGTTTGGTTTTTGCCATTCGTCAGGCATATTTGAAGCAGCAAAGTGGGATTGTTGTCGAGCAGAAGTTCAGGAATTTTTCAGCGGGGCAAAAATGCGGGTTTGCATCGCGCGGGAACTTTTATTACTGCTTGCGGGTCTCATTGAAGCGAATGAAGAAGATTTTGAAATGGATTTTCGCCGCGCTCGTCGCGGGCTTCGCCTTGTTGCAGCTCACAAACCCGGCGCGCACGAACCCGCCGGTTGTCAGCGACATGATGGCCTCGAACGCGCCGCCGCCGCAAATCGCCGCCATGCTGCACGCGGCGTGCTACGACTGCCATTCCTACGAAACAAAATGGCCGTGGTATTCGCACATCGCGCCGGTGTCGTGGCTCATCGCAAGCGACGTGAACGAAGGTCGCAGGAACTTGAACCTTTCCGACTGGCCAAGCGACCCGGTGCGCGACGCCAAGCGGTTGGAGGACATGAGCGAGAAAATCGACTACGATGAAATGCCGCCGGCGAAATACACCGCGATCCACGCCGACGCGCGGCTGACGGAAAGCCAGCGCAAGGAATTGACGGACTGGCTGGACGCGGAGGCGAAGCGGTTGAAAGCCTCCGCCTCCGGAAAATAACGCCATGCTGCACGCTGAATTGATTCCCGCCGCCGAAAAAAGTTCGCGGCTGATGGTGATGCTGCACGGCCTGGGCGACAGCATGGACGGTTATCGCTGGCTGCCGGAGGCCATGAACCTGCCGTGGCTGAATTATCTCCTTGTCAACGCGCCGGACGGATACTTCGGCGGTTACTCGTGGTTTGATTATCCGAGCAATCCCGCGCCGGGAATCTTGCGCAGCCGGAAACTGCTGTTTGAACTGCTCGACGATTTGCGCGCGAAGGATTTTCCGGCGGAGCAGACCACGCTCGGCGGTTTTTCGCAGGGCTGCCTGATGACGATTGATGTCGGCCTGCGCTATCCGCACAAGTTAGCCGGCCTTGTCGGCATCAGCGGCTGGGTTTTTGAAATTGATCAATTGCTCAAGGATCTTTCGCCCGTCGCGCCGGGGCAACGGCTGCTCGTCACGCACGGACGGCTTGATCCGATGATTCCGTTTGACCCGGTCCGCGGACAGGTTGAAAAATTGAAATCCGCCGGCCTCAAAATCGAGTGGCGCGAATTTCCCAAGGCGCACACGATTCACGGCGAGGCGGAACTTTCCGTCATCCGCGGATTTGTGCGCGCCGGTTACGCATGAACTGGTGGACGGGCTTCCCCGCGAGCCGTGTTGTGAGCGGAAGAGTCGGCTCG
>DATCDZ010000179.1:0-15818 GCA_036510395.1 Verrucomicrobiia bacterium | reverse complement strand
ATGCTTTTTTCACCGCGATCCGCCTCCCGCAAAATGCGGATCTTGTCTTCCGTCGTATATCGTTTGCCTTTCATTGTCTGGTCCTTTCTTAAGTCCCAGACTAACACATCACCTGGCCCGAAAAAACGAAGTCACGTCAGCCGGACAGTCTAAACGCCGCCATCATATTTTGGGTCTCAAAATAGATTGTCCGGTCACTGCGTGGTGTTCGGTTTTTTAACGAAATGTTTGGAACACGACAAAAATCAACGCCGCAGATGTGAACATCAAAGCTGGTTTCCATCCGTGGACGCATCACAAAAGCGTTTTGCCTTTGCTGGGATGAATCCTGACTTCCTCGCGGATGGCGGCGCGGACTTTCGCCTCGATGCGTTCAACGAAGCTCATGCCGACCCGGCTGAATTTATTGGCTGGCCGGATCGCGGCGGCGATTTCCAGTGCGGTTTGTTTTACTTTGCTCCGGCACAGATGCGGAGTGGTGTTGATGTTTTTCAGCGTGTCCGTCATTTCAGTTGTTTCCATATTTTTTTCCTGGTTGCGTCGCTGATTCATTCAACGACCACACTATTTTATCAGGCGCACTTTTGCTGGATCGCGAATTTGGCGACCGAAGCCATGCAAACATTGAATGAAACTGCTGTTGCTGCCGATGCTTGACACAAGAGCACGCTGATTTTATGCGGGGCAACCCGGCTGATTTTCAATTTTGACGCCATTTGCGTTCAATGTTTTCAAGGCGAAAAATAGTTTAAGATTTTTTTATTGGCGCAAGCCGCCAGAGAAATTGTCACGCTGGTTTGTCTCATTGTTTCAGCTTGCTGCCTGTGTCCGCCGGATTCGGTGTCGTGGAACGGAACGAAGCGAAAGCAGCGACGGGCGGGCAAGGGTCGGACGCGGTTGCGAAGCGCAGAGCAGTGAAGCGATCCCGAACCGGACGGACTCAGGCCATTTTCTAACGGCGGCGGCAGTCTGCGGGCTTCCGCAGGTTTCGGAGAAACCAGCGGCGAAGCCCGGTGCGGAAGCCCGCAGTCTGCCGACGATTCAATGCAGCTTTTGCCCATTTGGATTTTGAAAGACAGCCATTATCTGTGACGTGAGTTGTTTCAGCGTTCAAACGCACATTTGCATTTGGGTTTGTCGTCAACTGGCAGTCCTGCCAATTCCCAAATCATGTCACGATGCGGCCAGTCTAATTCACAGGCAATGGCGTGATACGCCAATCCCCGCGTGTGCGGCTGCATTTGTCGGACGATGGCACCATAGGCCATGAAAAGTTCTGGCGGCGCAGATGCGTAACCGATGAGGTTGCAAAGATTGACACTGGTCACAAGTGCATAACAATCAGTGCTGGTTAGCGGTGCCGTGCAGTGTTTTCCAAGGTTGGCCTGCAACCATTTGAGGATTTCATTTTTTGTTTTCATTGGCGGGTTGATTCAGAATAATTTTCGCCACAACGAGAACCATCGGGCGATTTGTCCATTGGCTTCCAGCGGCGGCAGGGTTAAACGGCGGTATCCTTTTTCACAGTGAACCAGCACGCATTCGTGGTCACGGAGCGTGCGGAGTTGATACGGCTTGATTTTGTGTTCTTCAGTTTCGTTGTAATTCACGGTGCGCTTCCCGGCACTTGAACCCCACGAGCGTTTTATGACGCACTTTTTGCCGAGAAAATCCGCGGCTTGAACGGCATCCGCTTCGTCGGCAGAGCGGAAAATTATCCGGTTACGGAGATTCAACGTCAGCACTTTGGATTTGTCGTTGCCGAGCGGTGGGATGAGCGATGTTGTGGATTGTGCGGCGGCGACGATGGTTGCGCCAGCCTCGCGGATCACGTCCACGCAGTTGTAATCGCTAGTGCCGTCTTCGCTGGCGGTCATAAACCGCTGCGCCTCGTCCGCCCACAGGATGAGCAGATTGTTTTTGCCGCGTTGGTTTTTGGCCTGGTCGAACCGGCGCAGCGCGTGATGGTAAAAAAGCAGTTTCAAAAAGGTGTTCACATACCGCCGCTCGGTCTGGAACTTTTGCGGCATGGTCACGAGGATGATTTTGCCGGTGTCAATCGCCGAAAAATCGAAGGTGCTGTTCTCCACGCAGAAAATTTCCGCCACTTCGGGCGTCAGAAAGTATTGCAGATAATTGCCGATGGTTTCGCGGACGCCGCCAAGCTGTTCCACCGGCTGGTCTAGGAAACGGTGTTTGAAATGGTAATTCAGCGCGTAGCGGCGCGGAGTCTGCAAAGGAAGTTTGTTCAAAAATTCCAGTTCCTCGTCCAGCTTTGGCTTGCTGGAAAGGACATCCAGCGCGCCGGACAAGGTCACGGGCCGTGACAATTCGGCGAGCAATTCCAGCGCATAAGCGATGTGCGTCTGCGCCTGATTCTTGAAAAAGCCCTTGTCCCCGCCCTGGCCGAGACTGGTGGCCGTGTCCACCACAAATTTCGCATAGGTCGTGAATGAGATGCTGCGGTCGCCGGTGAGATTGAAGCGATGCAACGGCTTTTCGTTTTGTCCGTCGGCCTGAATTTTTAGATGAATGAGATCGTTTTCGCGTTCGTAGTGCCGCGCCATCGCTGAAAGCGTTTCCCAATAAACGCCTTTTTCGTCAATGCACAATCCGCCCCATTTATCCTCGTTTTGAAAAACCTGATGCGCCAGTTGATTGATCCCCGAAGAGGTTTTGCCGGAGCCGGTGTCGCCGGTGATGAGCCAGCCACGGCAGAATTGGTTTCGCCTCCAGATCAGGCCGCCAAGTTGGCCGGCCAGTGGTTTGGCTTGGGTGCGGAACGGCTTGGCTTGACCAGCAAGGTCGGAGCTGAAGCCTTTTTGCGTCTCTGTGAAAACCAGCATCCGGCTTTGGGCAAAACATTGACTCAACGGTTGAACACCACGCGGATGGATGAAGCCAGTGACAATTCCGCTAACCGCCGGATTTTTTATGACTTCACATTTTCGCCGCCTAAATCAGTTTCGGTCGCGGCATTGGTCGGCGCTGATGATCGAATTTTGGAAGCCCATGCCCATGCCGTCCGATCCGCGTTAAAGGAATTTGAGGCATTTGCCACGACGCGCGTTCGGATCGGCAACGCGAACTGTGACCGTTCCACCGGCAATTTTACGGCCGCCATGTTCACGCACGACACCTCACGCGCTTTAGACCCGCATTTACACACTCACTGCATTATTTTCAACGCCACGTTTGATGCCGTCGAAAATCGCTGGAAGGCATTGCAAAATTTTGAACTGTTGCGGGCGCGAAAATTCGCCGAGAACCTTTATTACCATGAACTCGCCCGCAAGCTGCGAAGTTTTGGTTACGAGATTCGTAACCAGGCGCGTGGTGATTTTCAAATCGAAGAGATTTCGGAAGCGGGCCGAGGATCATCTGTTTGACCGCAACTCGGTCGCATTGGAATGTCAGTTGTGGCAACAGGCATTGGAACGGGGACGCGGTGAAAACTTCTCCTTCACTGAACTCAAAGAGTTCACGCGTCAGCGTCCATATATTCGCAATTCAGAACGTCCCGCCGAAGTGACTTTGCAGGAAGTGTTGTTACGGGAAATGGAGATTGTTCAAACCGTCAAGGACGGTGCGGGCAATTGTCGGCCACTGGTGGAACATTCCTATGCGGCAGATCCAAAATTGGATGAAGAGCAACGTCTGGCTTTGGATGCGCTGCTTCATTCCACCAATGCGGTTTCGCTTTTTCGCGGCGGTGCCGGCACAGGCAAAAGTTTTGTCCTGCGCGAGCTGGTCGAGCAAGTCCGGCAATCCGGTAAGAGCGTGGCCGTCCTCGCGCCACAACGCCAGCAAGTCGTGGTTATGGAACGAGATGGTTTTCCATCACCAACTACGGTGACGAGTTTACTGCTCAAGCGTGAGCTGGTCGAGGGCGCGGTCGTGGTCGTGGACGAGGCCGGACAAATTGGCGGGCGGCAAATGTCCGAATTACTCCGGCTGATGCGGGAACGAAATGCGCGGGTGATTTTGTCGGGCGATACGCGCCAGCATGGGGCGGTCGAGGCATCCGATGCACTTCTGGCCATTGAACGTCACTCCGGTGTCAAGCCGGTCGAACTGCACACCATTCGCCGCCAAGACCCGGCGCTGGGCCGTAGCAAAACGGAAAGTTCCAAAATCAAACAGTATCGCAAGGCGGTGGAAATGGCAGCGGCAGGGAAGCTCGCCGAATCGTTTGAACGGCTGGACAAGATGGGCGTGGTCGTTGCCTGCGGTCTGGGTGAGCAAGCGGACAAACTGGCCGATGAATACGTCCGGTTATTGGAAGACAATGCTTCCGTCGTGGTGGTGTCGCAGACTTGGGCGGAAGTGCATCGCGTCAATTCCAAGGTGCGTGACGCGCTCAAAGGAAAAGGGCTGCTTGGTGTCAACGATGTCACGGTTGAAGCACTGAACAAATTGGATTTAACGAATGCGCAGAAGCGGGATCAGCGATTTTATTCGCAAGATGCAGTGATTGTGTTCAACCAGAAAGTGCGGCAAACCGAGCCGGGGATGCGCGGAAAGTTGGCGGGCATCGTCAAAGCTGGCGTGCTGGTCGAGATTGACGGCAAATGCGTCACCGTGTCAAACAAGGTGCTGGATAAAATCACTGTCTGTCTGCCGCGTGAAATTGCGGTCGCGCAAGGCGACAAATTGCATTTGAAGGCCAATCGCAAGCTGGCCTCTGGCGCTCGCGTTACGAATGGCGAATTGGTCACAGTAAAATCGGCTCTCCCCGATGGGAAAATTGAGCTGGCTGACGGCCGCATTTTGGACAAAAGTTTCCGGGAATTTCTTCCCGGCTACGCCGTCACGTCCTACGGGTCACAGGGCAAGACGGTGGATTACGTTCTGTTTTCTGATTCCACCATCAAGGCCGCGACGAACGCCCAGCAATGGTATGTCACCATTTCACGCGGTCGGCGCGGCATCCGCATTTTTACGCCGGACAAAATTCAACTGCGTGAGAATCTGGTTCGTTCCGGCCACAGGCCGCTGGCATTGGAATTTGCCGGGGGTCTGCGCCCGCTCAAACACAATCCGCTATGGAACCGGCTGCATGGCCATCTCCTACGGTTTGGCCAGCGCGCCGCCGATACTTTTTGCCGATTGAAACAATCCCGTTGTCGTTCTCAACCAGGACAAAAACATGAACACCAAAACACCCGAATGTTACACCACTGATTCGCAGGCCCGCTGTCTGCGCGTCGAAACGACGGCAACCCGTTTGCTCGTGCTGCCGCTGGATCAATTCGTGTTTGCCGAATTGGACGGCGATGGCAAGGAACAAAAACTGCGTCTGGTTTTTGCCACGCATGAAATTTTGATTTCCGGCCATGTTTTGCGGCGCATTGAAACGGCCATCTGCCGGCTGGAATTGTCCGGTCTGATGAAATTGCCGGAGAAATATCATTCGCTGATTGCCGAAAACCAACCCAAGATTCGGGAAATTGTGGTGACTGAAAACAAGCCCGGCGATTCGCAGGCGCAGGTGGCACTTAATTAAAAGTGCCAAGACTTTTCCTCACGCTGCCTTCGGCAAACTCTTTGTTTGCGGAAGTTCATCCGACGCTTTCACCATTTCACCGAAAAGACTTCTGAAATCTTCCAGCCCGGTTCAAGCGTTTTGTCTGTCCGGTTTCCGTCGCGCCAGCAGGAAAGTGGACAGTCTAAACGCAGCTTTGCTTTAATGCCATCGCCGCGCATTTCATTAAGCGACAAGTTTCTTTGCCATGTTTTCGGAATGTTCGTTGCGAAGATGAGAATATGTTTTTGCAATTAGAACTCTGCCGTCTTGATGTCCTTGCCATCCTGCAATGGTTTTGAAATCTACGCCCAATTCAATTGCCCTCGTGATAAAACAACGTCGCAATGCGCGCGATGAAAAGTGTTGAAATGATAATCGCTTGCACGCAGCGTCCAATGCCTTCTTTGGGTCTTTGATGCGAAACACTGGTTTGCCTAATTCGATTTTACCTCGCTCTGTGAAATTTTTCAGCAGCGGTTTGAGTTGGGGGAAAATCGGAATGGAATACCCCGTATCGGTTTTTTTTCGATACAAGATGATTTTCCCATTCGACAAATCAAAATTTTCACCAGACAAATTTGCACATTCAGCCGTTCCCACCCCAGCTTTGCCCATAAATTCCACCAAGTCGCCAGTCTCCTGCGCGTCAGCGTTAAATTTTTGCTTTCGGATGTCAGCCACAATTGCTTCTAGTTGTTCCCATGTTGGCGTCGGTCGAATTGGTTTTTCAACCCGCACGAGCTTCATGCTGGCTATTGGCGATTCGGCGATGACTTTGTGGTCGAAGGCAAGGCTGAACAAATGGCGAACAAACCGAATGTATTCATTGTATGAGGAATTTTTCAAACGGGCGCGGTGTTTGCTTAACCAAAGCTGCAACTGCCCTCTGGTAACATTTCGCACCTGTGTTTCTAATCTCTCGTCCCATGTTTCTTTGAAAACTTTCAGGATGGATTTTCGGGTCGCTTGCGTGTGTTCTGCCAGTCCCTGAATGGATTTTTCATACAAGTCGAGCAAAGCGTTCAACGCCATTGTGCTCGTCTTGGGATCAGTCTTTTTATATTTTTCAATTTCCTCGCGCACTCTCCGGGATGCAAGTTCGCGGTCGGTCGTTTCAAGCGACACCCATTTGGTCTTGCCGTGCAATTTGAAAACGGCATAGTATTTCAGCGTTGCCGAATAACGGTAGAGATGATCTGCCACTCGATGATAGGCTCCAAGCTTGTAATGTTGTTTTTTCATACCACCATTATACAGGTTAGGAGGAAGGTTAGGAGGAAGGTTAGGAGCAAAAAATTTAACATTTTTGCGAGTTTCAGCAAGTGATTGAAATATAGTAAGTTATAGCTCGGTTGGGGCCTTAGCTCAGTTGGTAGAGCGTCTCGTTCGCAATGAGAAGGTCAGGGGTTCGAATCCCCTAGGCTCCACCAGCCTTCGCTTGAACGCAGTGAAAGCGACCGGCTGTCGCGCCGAAGCGCAGCGCGGGCGGGCGAAAGTCAAACTGCGCCAAAATTTCTGGCTCCGGCAAGCCAGCAGGTCAAATGTGATTTTTCCCAATGCAAGCCCGCCATTTCGACGCCATTTTGCTTTCATCCAAAGCCGCCGTCTCCGCCATCGTCGCAGTGCCCTGCTACAACCTTTTTGGTTTGCCGGGCGCAATTTGGGCGTCTATTTCCGCCGTGCTGGTGATTCAGCCGGGACTGAATCCATCGTTGCGCGCGTCACTGATGCGCGTGGTCGCCAATCTGATCGGCGCATTCATCGGCGCGGTCCTCATCACGCTCATCGGGCAGACACTGACGGCCTTGGCCGCCGGCGTCTTGTTGACCGGGCTTGTGTGCTATCTTGCCCGGCTGGAGGACGCGGTGCGACCGGCTTACGCGGCGGTCGTCATCGTGACTTTCACCAGCGGCGCAGGCAAGGCCGCGTGGACGGAGCCGCTGGAGCGCGTGCTGGCGGTCATGACCGGCTGCGCCTGCTCGCTCGCGGCGGGCTTCGTGATTGATAAACTGGCCGGACGGTTAAAAATCCGGCACAAAGACGAGAAGAAAAACCATGAAACATCCGAGTAAAATGTCGTTGAAAAACAAATGGGTCTTGATCACAGGCGCTTCGAGCGGGTTTGGCGCAGCGGCGGCCGTCGCGTTCGGCGCGGAAGGCGCGAAGCTTTTGCTTGGCGCGCGGCGCGTTGACCGCCTGAAAAAAGTCGCCGGCAAATCCAAAAAATCCGGGGCTGTGGCGGCGCATTTTCACGAACTGGACGTCTCAAAAACAGAAAGCGTCGAAACTTTCATGGCGTGGGCGAAGAAAAAAATCGCCAATCCAAAATCGCCAATCGCAAATCTTCACGTCCTCGTCAACAATGCCGGCGGCGCGCACGGACTCGACACGATTGCCAATGGCAAGGACGCCGACTGGGAGGCGATGATCCAATCGAACGTGCTCGGAGTCCTGCGCGTGACGCGTGCGGCGCTGCCGCTCCTGCCACACGACGCGGGCGCGAGCATCATCAACATCGGCTCGGTCGCCGGACGCACGGCATACGAGCGCGGCGCGGTTTATTGCGCGGCGAAAGCGGGCGAGCTGAAGATCACCCGCGCGCTGCGGCTTGAATTGCTCGGCACGGGCATCCGCGTCGGCACGGTTGATCCCGGTCTGGCGGAGACGGAATTTTCACTCGTGCGCTTCAAGGGCGACGCAGCGGCGGCGAAAAAAGTCTATGAGGGAACCCATCCGCTCACGGCGGAGAACATCGCGGAAATCCTCGTCTGGGTTGCCAGCCGTCCGGCGCATGTCAACATTGACGAACTGGTCGTGAAGCCCGTTGACCAGGCGGCGGTCGGAAAAGTCTTCAGGCGTGTGAATCGTTGAGTCGTGAATTGTTACATCGGAGGCGCGGCACAAAATAATTTTCAACCACGAATGGGCACAAATAGACACGAATGTTTAGGACACGGGTTGCACGGATTCACGCGGATTCAATCCGTGCAAATCCGTGCAATCCGTGTCAACGCCATTTATTATCCGTGTTCATCTGTGTCCATCTGCGGCTAATTTCTCATGGGTTTATTTTCCAAATTCAAAGCCGGCCTCGCCAAGACGCACGCCAGGCTCACGCACGAAATCAAACGCATCGTTACGCGCTCGCCCAAGCTGACCGCCGAGTCGCTGGAGGAAATCGAGCACGCGCTCATCGCCGCCGACCTCGGCATGGCCATGACCACGCAAATCGTGGCGGCGGTGAAGCTGGCTTACGAAACGCAAGGCATGGCGGGTCTGGATTATCTCGCCATCGCCCGCGCGGAGATTGAAAAAAGTTTAGCCGCCAACAAGCCCGGCCTGCGCGAAATTCCCGGCGGCACCTGCGTCGTCTCCATCGTCGGCGTCAACGGCACCGGCAAGACCACGACCAGCGCCAAGCTCGCGCATTATTTTCAATTGCAGAAAAAATCCGTGCTGCTCGCCGCGTGCGACACCTTTCGCGCCGCAGCCATTGAGCAGCTCAAACTTTGGGGCGCTCGCCTCAAGGTCGAGGTCATCGCCGGAAACTACGGCGCGGACGCAGCATCCGTCGCGCACGACGCCGTCACCGCCGCGCAGTCGCGCTCGGCGGATTATGTGTTCATTGACACGGCGGGGCGGTTGCATACAAAATTTAATTTAATGCAAGAGTTGCAAAAGTTGCATCGCGTCATCGGCAAACAATTGACCGGCGCGCCGCACGAAGTGTTGCTGGTGCTGGACGCGACGACCGGCATGAACGCGCTGAACCAGGCGCGCGAATTTCACAAGGCCGTGCCGCTCACCGGCCTCATCGTGACGAAACTCGATGGCACGAGCAAAGGCGGGATGGTCGTGGCGATCCAGAAGGAGCTCGGCCTGCCCATCAAATTCATCGGCCTCGGCGAGCAGCCGGACGACTTGCAGCCGTTCGACGCGAAGCAGTTTGCGCAGGCGTTGTTTGAGGAATGAGAAATGAAAATTAAAAAACATCGCGCCGAAGTTCTTCTTAATGCGCCGTTGCATTACGCGCCGGAAAATGAACTTGGCGTCGTTTATTTGTTTGCTCATATCGCTCGAAAACTTCAAGTGCATGTGGAAGAAATTCATGCTGCTTTTCCTGATTGCATTGCTTATCAAAAAGTTGGGGGCAGAGAAAAACGAATAAGAATTGAATTTGAGTTTAGGTCTCGCAATTTCAAAACGCATAAACACGCTTTCAAAAAATGCGATTGGATTGTTTGTTGGGAACATGATTGGCATGACGCGCCGCGTTCGCTGCGAATTATAGAATTAAAAAAATTCTTTGGTGTTGGGTTCAAAGTTTGGATTCAGCCAGCCATTGCCAGCCAGCAATCATATTTGGATGTGAAACGACAAGTCTTGGATTGGGGTCTTTCAAAACGAACGAGCGCAGGGGATCTTTTGCTCATGTATCGTTGTTCGCCGACAAAAACTATTCAGGATGTTTTTGTATTGAACAGTCCACTTTACAAAAGACCAGCCGGTTGGAGGATTGGCGATTGTTACGCTGGAAAAATCAAAAGGATTTGCAGGCTCGCAAGTCCTATTTTTCTGGACGATATGCGAAAGCACCCAGTTCTGAAGACGGCTTCATTCGTGCGTAGAAATTTTCAGGGAAATCTTCAAGTTTCAGAATACTGGTTTTATCTTCATGAAATGATTGTGAGCCGGAATCCGAGTTTGAAAAAGAAATTGTCGCGTTTTGCTCCCGAAAAAATTTCCGCGTGAAGAAAAAATCTTCAGACGAAATTTTCATGCGCCTCGCCCTCCGGCTCGCCCGGCTCGGCTACGGCGCGACTTCGCCGAATCCGATGGTCGGCGCGGTGCTGGTGAAAGGCGGAAAAATCATCGGGCGCGGCTGGCATCAGCGCGCGGGTTTGCCGCACGCGGAAATCGAGGCGCTCCGCGATGCGCAAAAACGCGGCCACAATCCGCGCGGCGCGACGCTTTACGTCACGCTCGAACCGTGCTGCACGCATGGGCGCACGCCGCCTTGCACGCACGCCATCATCGCCGCTGGAATAAAAAAAGTGGTCGTCGGCGCGACCGATCCGAATCCAAAGCATTCCGGCAAAGCTTTCAAAATTTTGCGACGCGCGGGAGTTGAAGTTGCTTGGTGGGGCGAGCGTCCTCGCGAGCCGAAGAAAAAGTCAAAACACGGCTCGTCAGGAGCCTCGCCTCGCCAAAAGCTTGCCGACGAGTGCGCGAAGTTGAACGAAGCCTTCAACCATTGGATTGTCCATCGCACGCCATTCGTCACAGTAAAAGCCGCGATGACGCTGGATGGAAAAATCGCGACGGCCAACGGCGAATCCAAATGGATCACCGGCGAAAAAGCTCGCGCGCACGGAATGAAATTGCGGCAGGGCAGCGACGCCGTGCTGGTGGGCATCAATACGATTCTCAAAGACAATCCGGGCCTTACGGCGAGAAGTCAGAAGCCAGAAGTCAGAAGTCAGAATAATAATCTGCGGCTGCGCCGGATTGTCTTGGATTCGCTGGCGCGGACGCCGCCGGGCGCAAAAGTTGTGAGCGATGAATTTGCGGCGCTCACGACAATTGTTGTCGGCGAACGCGCGCCGGAAAATCGCGCGGCGGCTTTGGCGAAAAAGGCAAATGTCCTCATTGCGCCTCCAGCCAATTCAAAATTAAAAATTAAAAATTCAAAACTGGATTTGCGGTGGCTGCTGAAAAAGCTTGGTTCAGAAAACGTCACCAGCCTGCTGGTGGAAGGCGGCGGCGAGGTGAATGCTTCGTTCCTGCTCGGCGGATTCGCGCAGCGCGTCACGTTCTTTTACGCGCCGAAAATTCTGGGCGGACGCGATTCGCGCAAAGGCGTCGCGGGCGAAGGCGTAAATAATTTGCCGGAGGCGATTCGGTTGTGCGAAGTCGCGTGGCGCAGGCTGGGTGACGATTTGTTGCTGACGGCGCTTGTTGCATATGACGGGAAAAAGTAGGATGACCGCCGCATTTATGTTCACAGGCATTGTCGAAGAAACCGGAACGGTTGAAAAAATCCAGCGCGGCGCGAAATCCATTCTGGTGACGATCCGCGCGGCAAATTCCGCGCGCGGCTTGAAAACCGGCGGCAGCCTTGCGGTCAACGGCTCCTGCCTGACGGCGGTGAAAATTTCCGCGCGCGGCAAGTTCAAACTGGTTCAATTTGATTTGCTGGCGGAAACGTGGAACCGGACGAACTTCCAGTTTCTCAAAACCGGTTCGCTGGTGAATCTGGAGCGGCCATTGCGCGCGGGCGATGAATTCGGCGGGCATTTTGTGACGGGCCACATTGACGGCGCGGGTAAAATTTCGCGCTGGGAAAAATCCGGCGCGGATCACGTCCTGGAAATTTCCGCGCCGGAGAACGTTATGCGTTATGTCATCGAAAAAGGCTCGATTGCGATTGACGGCATCAGTTTGACGGTCGCGGGCGTCGCCAAAAAAAGTTTCTGCGTCTGGATCATCCCGCACACTTTGAAAGTCACGGCGTTGCGCGGGAAAAAGACTGGCGACGCAGTGAACCTTGAGACCGACCTGCTTGGCAAATACGCGGAGAAATTTTCACAGCGGCGGGCGGCGGGCTGACCGTCCCGTGTCGGGCGTGACGGCGCGGATGTATTCGGAGGGAACTGAATTGGTCCGGCCCATCAAATCCAGAAACACGAAATTGAAACCTTCCAGATGCGGCTTTTGCGCCGCGACGACCTGGCGTCCGTTGGTGAGCAGGACGATGTAATGCTGCCGGGTGGCGCAGCCGGCAAGAAAAGCCGTGACGAGCAGCAGGGCGGCCAAAAAATGTTTCATCGGATGCAGCGCATTTCAATTTGGTGCGCGCGAGAGGACTTGAACCTCCAATCCTTGCGGAACCAGATCCTAAGTCTGGCGTGTCTGCCATTCCACCACGCGCGCATTGCGGACAGCTTCGAGTTTCGAGTTTCAAGTTTCAAGTTTTCAATTGCGGAAGTTTGAAACTTATCGTGCGCGCAATTGCACGACGGCAAAAATTCGTTTAGCTTCGCGCCATGGATTTTCGGAGACATTTTTTGCCCGGCGCATTGGCCTTGTGCTTCGGCGCCGTTTTGTGCGGCTGCGAGCCTGACGGCCAGAGTTCGCTGGACGACAAAAAGGAGCCGCATTACATCCTCGGCGAAAACCGCGTCAACGCGATGGATTACCAGGGCGCGGTCAAGGCGTTCGAGCAGTCGCTGGAGGTCAACCCGCATTCGGCGGCGGCGCACTTCGAACTCGCGTGCCTTTTCGACGAAAAAATCTCCGACCCCGCCGCCGCGATTTATCATTACGAGCAATATCTGAAGTTCGATCCGAAGGATGAGAACGCCGAGGTCGTCAACCAGCGCATCGTCACCTGCAAACAGCAGCTTGCCGCCGACGTGATGGCCATGCCCAGCGCGCCCGCCGCGCAGCAGGAACTGGAAAAACTCGCGGATCAAAACCGCCGGTTGCAGGATCAGATTGACCTGTTGAAAAAATGGAATGCCTATTACGCGGCGCAACTGGCGGCGTTGTCCAATTCAGTTCCAGCCCCAAATAATTCCGTCGTGCCGCAAGTTCAAAATCCGGTTCAACCGGCGCAAATTGAGCCCGCGCACGCACCGCCGCAAAATCCAAATGCCAGCCATCCCGCGATTCCCGCAGCGCAACGCACGCACACCGTCACCACCGGCGAAACGGAGGCCGCCATCGCGCGCAAATACGGAATCCGATTGAGCGCGTTGCAGACCGCGAATCCGGGTGTGAACCCGAACAAACTCCACGTCGGGCAAACCCTGAAAATTCCAGCGCCGTGATTCCGCCAGCGACAAAGGGACTTGATTTTCAGGACAAATCAAAAGGCGCGAAGTTTTTGCTTCGCGCCTTTTTTGTTGATACTGCGAACTATTTTTCTGACAAACCTCCGGCGGAAATTTTTACTGGCGGCAGCTTGAGCGTGCCTTGCCACGGTATGGGTTGAATGTTGTTGCCCTGCAATGTCGGCGGACTAATTCCGCTTGGGATAGTCAGGGTCAACGTGCCGGACAGATAATAATCATTCGTGTCACCGCGCGGAATGCGCCACAACTCCATACATGAGCCGCCACCGATTATTAATTCGCCATTTGATGCATACGAATTAACTATAGCAGGATGAAACCGCAAAAAGGAATCTGCGGGCAGAGCCAGCCAAATGGGATATGGACTCACTCTGACATATAGACCATCGCGCGTGGAACTGCTTTTCCGCTTGAATCTCTCAATTCACAATCAAGCGCTAAATTGGTTCCGCCCCAATAAACATACAACAAGGTGTTTGCCATTTGGTTCGTGTTTTGGAATTCCACATAAGTGTTTGCTGTTCTCGATCCTGAAACGTCGGTGGTTTCAGAAACTACCAGCCGCGCTTTCAAGCGTGCGTGAAGATATGAACCTCCTATGGTCGAGTCTGACCAGTCCCCAAATGACGTTGGCTCGTCTGCCGAGCCTGCAAAACAACACCGGCAGGCCAGCAGCAAAAATAATATGGAAATCTGTTTGAGAATTTGTTGGGCGGCGAATTTCATTTCTCGACTCAAATAAAATTGACTCAATTCGCCGTGGAAATGCCCGAATCTACCGGCAGCAGGACGCGCACGATGCCGTGCTGGCCGGATTGCGGCGGCACAATCTCCAGCTTGCCGTCGTGCGTCTCGATGATTTTCTCGCTCACGGTCAAGCCGAGGCCGAGGCCTACGGCGCGCGTCGTGAAAAATGGCGACGGCACCTTTTCGGCGGCCTCGGCGGTGAACCCGGCGCCGTTGTCCTGGACCTCGATCTCCAGATTCTGTTTGCCTTCGCCGTCGGCCACCGTTTTCAACCGCACGAGAATTTTCGGCTCCTTTGGATTTGCCTGCAACGCATTCAGGAAAATTTCCGCGAACGCGTGCTTCAACGCGGCGCGGTCGCCGGTGATGACGACCGGCTTGCCGCCGTCTTCAATCTGCAATTGGGCGTTCTCGGCGGGCAGATGTTTGCGCGCCTCCTGATAAGATTCGTTGACGAGTTCGCCGATGGAGACCGCCTCCTGCTCGATGTGTCCTTCGCGCGCGAGAAAACGCATCTGGCTGACGAGGCGAGAGACGCGCTTGACGCCGTCCGCGAGCGCGTGGTCGAGCGATTCGCGGAATTCCTTGTCCTTGTATTTTTCCACGAGCAACTGCTGATGCGTGGAGAGCGGAACCATCGCGTTGCCGATCTCGTGCGCCATGCGGTCGGCCATGGAGCGGATGAGGCGCAGGTTCGCGGCCTCGGCCTCAAGATTCCGCAACTGCTCGGCCTGCGTGAGGTCGTCGGCGGTGAGCAGCGCGGAAATCGGCACGGTGGAATTGACGCGCTGAAACGGCACGACGCTGATGCTGTAAATCGTGCCGGGCGAATTTTCCGGCTCGTAACGATACGGCCCCATCACCGCGCCGGTCTTGAGGACCTGGTAAATTTTCGCGCCGAGAGACTGCGGCAGGTCGCTGAATTCCAGTCCGCCGGTCTGCTTGTTCTTCTGGCCGAAATGCCGCCGCGCCGCCTTGTTTGCGTGCAACACTTTCAAATCACGCCCGACGACAATGCACGCGCTGCTCAATTCGCGCAGCACGTCGGTCATCATCTCGTGATTTTCGGAAAGCTGGTCGTGCAGCCAGATGTTGCCCATGCCCAGGCCGACCTGCCCGAGCAGGTGGAAAATCAATTCCAATTCCGCATTCGTCAGCGGCTCGCCCGTCACGCGCCCGTCGAAAACGGCCACGCCGATGATCGTTTCGCGGTTGAGGATCGGCACGGCGACCTGCGCGCGGAGCAGTTCAAATTCCTTTTGCGCCTCGACATCCGCGCGCGCCTCGTCGCTGTCGCGGCGCAGAATCCGTCCCAGCCGCGCAAGCTGCCCGCCGATGCCGGAGTCCAGCGACAGTTCAAAATGCTCCAGCAGCCCGGACGCAAGCCCGATGGCCGCTGCGGAACGCAGCGATTTTGTGTCGTCCGGCGAAAAATTCTCGGCCATCGGCGAGCACGGGCGGTTCAGAAAAATCGCCGCGCGGTTCACGCTCAAGATTTCGCGCAGGAACATCAAAAATTGCTTCAGCATCGCCTCCGCGTCGAGCGAGTGCGTGAGGATGGACGAGAAATCGCGCAGCACGTCGAGCGTATGCTCCGCGTTGACGAACCGCCCGGCCGGGGAAATTTCCTGCTGGCGGAACGGCGGCATTTGCGACGACGGAATCGGAGCCGGTTGCGACGGGCGCGA
>DATCDZ010000178.1:0-9380 GCA_036510395.1 Verrucomicrobiia bacterium | reverse complement strand
CGCATTTACCAAAGGCGGCAAGCCCGTGAACAAATCTGTGGCGGGAAGATCATTGCTTGATGGACAAATTGCCGGCCAGATGGAGTCCGTGAATAACGGGGTCGAAGCCGGGAAACGGACGCTGGAAACTGACGGAAAACTCAAGTCTTTAGAAAGGCCATTACCGACGTTCCCACCGATACCCGAAATGAATTGAAACCATTCATTAGCGGCATAGCTGCCGGTGGCGTCATTCGTCATCCAATCGGCCTGAATGGGGGAAATCCTTCCGCCGACTTGTTTCCAACAGTTTGCCGCGCTCCCCGGCGTGGTGACAGTCCCAATACCCAAAAAATTGGGAGGTGGGGGAAATGGGGGCAATGGCGGCAACGCCTTCGCCACGGGACAGATTCGGAAATCTGGCGAATCCGCCAGCGCCACGCCATGAGGCCGAAACCAACTTGGCATGGAATCGGTCCCAAGCGGCAACCCCTTGCCGTAATCATTCTGGTAAATCAAAGCCATTTGCGCCAATTCCCGCGTGTTGTTCAGACAAGTCACCTGATACGCCTTGAGCTTGGCCGTCGTCAACGCTGGCAGCAACAACGCCGCCAGAATGGCGATGACGGCAATCACAACCAACAATTCAATCAGCGTAAAGCCGTTTGCTTTAGCGCAGGAGAACTTAAATTCAACCATGAATCAACTTTCGTTGATTGGCTAATGCGTCACAAGTCAAATTGTGCGTTGCTCATTTTTCCTCATGTTCCGCTCATGGAAAATCATTTCGGAACACGGCGTTGTCACTCCTGCGGATAAACGGTAATTCCGACGCGCTCGATATGTTCGCGCAGCGGGCGCAGCTTTATGAGATGGAACGGTTTCACATCGTATTGATACGGCAGCGGCAAATCGTCCAGCTCCGCTGCGATGGATTCGGCCTGAACGGCGTCCATGTCGCCCCACAGGGCGAGATCAACATCGGAACAGCCGGCGTTTGTGCCCTTGGCACGCGATCCGAAAAGTTTCACGATCCTGATTTCTGAATGGCGACGGAAAACTTTCCGCATTAGCGCGAGCTCGTCCGGCTGGAGGGCGGGTGTTTTCATTCGGAATTTTTTGCGGCGAAGAATTTGTGAAGTTCCTCCATCGCTGGCAAATAATGTCTGGCGATGGCTTCGACCGCCTGTTCAAACACGGAATTGTCGTAGGTGTGCGAGAGCAGGTTCCGGTTGTCCAGCATGTTGATCCAAACCTGCCCGTCGGAAACGACCTTGGCGGCAAAGGCATCCTTGATGACCTGGCGCGGAGTGAGCGGTGAAATGACCAGCCCGCCTTCTTCAAGATAGTCCTTGAGCGTTTTCCAAGCCAGTTCAAATGACAGTTCAAAACGCTGGATCACGCCCTGCTTTTCAAGCAACGACAGGACTTCAGTCCCACGTTCAAGCGCCTCGCGGAGCATGATGAAAGCGCGGTCGTAATTCTGAAACCGTTGCCTCCAGCGGATGTCCGGGTTTGTTGCCATGTAAATCTGGAGCCATCGTAGCCCGAAACGGATTTAACTCAACCGAAAATCATTTTACTCCTGCGGATAAACGAGAATCCGGTCGTGAACCAGCACGACCAGATCATTTTTCCCGTCGCCGGTGACATCCGCGACGAGCGCCTCGCGCGGTTCGGGCATGGAGTCGCTGTTGTTCCTGAAGGTGTGCTGCTCAAAAACCTGCCAACGGTTGACCGGCACGAGCTTGCGGTTTGAATCGAAGGCGACGATGTCCAGATAATTTTTGGCAGTTTCCATGAACACCAAATCCTTCCGTCCGCTGCGGTTGAAATCGCCCGCCACCACGTCGTTCAAATAGCCGTCCTTGATGGGCGTTTCATAGGCGTCAAGCGTGGTCAAATTCCAAACGTCACCCGACAGCGGCATCCACGCGACGGCGTTGCGTCCAAGAAACGCCACGCTCCGCACGTCCCGCCCGCCAAGCGCGACCGGCTGGATCGAGTTGAAATCCGTGACCGGCAAATCCATGTTGCGGACGATCTGCCAAACGCCGTTCGTGTCGCGTTCGCACAGCGTCAACTGCTTGTATTGCGCGTCGAGCAGGAAAATCGAGGGCGTGGAATTTGTCCCGTTGCGGATGGCCGTCGCGCCCGCGATTTGCGAATCGCTTTCCGCGCCGTTGATCTGGTCTTTCACCCGGAAAACCCAGCCCGGCTGGTTTGTCGAGCCTGTAATTTTCCCGCCGCGCTCCAGCACGACGGCGCGAACGAAATTTTTCTGCGGCAGCAGCAGTTCCGGCTTGCCGTCGCCGTCCACGTCCGCCGACGCGAGCCACGGCTGTTCAATCGCGCCGCCCGGCGGGTCAACGTCTTCTTCATCAAAATCACCGCCGGGCTTTTGCAGCAGGACTTTTATCTTTTCATAGGGCATCAGCACGACCAGATCCGACAGGCCGTCCTGGTTCACGTCTTGAACTGCCATCGTCGTCGGGTCCGCCTTGAAGCTGTCGCTCAATTTTTGCGATTTCATCGTGCCGTCCGCCGTGCGGGTCACGAGCGAGCGCCGTCCATCCTTGTCCACGATGATAGCAAGCGTCGGCTTTGCGCCGGGCTTCAACGCGCCGACCGCCATCACGAGCGGTTTGCCGTCGAGCGGCAGCAGCGTCGGAAACGGCAGCCGCCCGTTTTTGTCGAACTGCGTTACGCCGACAGCGTTTTCGTCGCGGCTCAAAAGAAAAATTTCGGGCGTGCCGTCGCCGTTCCAGTCCGAGACGGCGATCTGGCTGACGCCCTCCAGCGTCGGAAATGTTTCCGGCGGCGCGAGCGAGCCGTCCGCGTTTTGGAGATAAACCGAGACCTGTCCGCTTTCCGGTTCGGACGCCAGCAGATCGGGGCGGCCGTCGCCGTTCACGTCCGCCCAAAGCAGGCCGCGATGCGCCGCATCCGTCTTGTCCAGCGGCAGGATTTGAAACTGACCCTTGCGAAACGCGCCGGACAAAACTTCCGCCGGCTGGCGTGCGAAGTCCGACACTTCCGCGCGCCCGGAACTCTGCGCGATGGTGACCATGTAATTTTTTGCGCCGCCACCCAGGGTGCCCACGTCAAACGCCCGGAAAGGCGGCGTCTTGAAATAAATTTCCGGCCCAAGCCGGCCGCTGGAATTTTGCAGCCGGAAACGGAACGGCGTCGGGCTGTCAAAATCCACGAGCAGCAGGTCGCTTCTTCCATCACCGTCAATGTCCACGACCTGCACAGCCTTTGGCGTGCCGGAATAGGGGATTTTCTGCGGTTCTCCAAAAGTGTGGTCCGCGCTTTGCGCCAGAAAATAAGCGGAGCCGTTGTCGCCAAGCAAAACAAGGCCGGTGCGGCCGTCGCCATTCAGATCGCCTGCGGCCAGCGCGTTCGCGCTCAACTGGCCGTCCTCGATGTGCCAGCGTTTTGGGTCGCTCCAGCCGTTCGTGCCCCGGTTGTAAATCACCTCGATATCCTTGCCGTCGCCGTAAATGGCGATGTCGGGTTTGCCGTCGCCGTTCAAATCCGTCACGGCCATCGCCGCGATGTGTTCGTCAACGGGAATGGAATCAATATGGAAGCGCGCATCCGGCGGCAGTTCGTTAATTTCAACCGGGCTTTTGGGATTTGCCGTCGCAACCTGGTTTGTCTTGCCCGTCCGGTTGTAAAGCACGTTGATAACCGAGCGGAGATTGTTGGCTACGACGAGGTCGTTCAATCCGTCGCCGTCCATATCCGCCTCGTGCAGCAAAGCAATCCCGTCATCAATCGGATATATTTCCGGGCCGGTGAAACCGAGGGTGTTTGTGGCGGTCTGGCCGCGAACTGTGAAAATGAAACCGCAGATCAAGGCCGGCAATGCAAAATGTTTCTTCAACGACATTGGTTGACGATAATGGAGCAGATGGATTTTGACAAGCGGCGGAGAAAAATTTGCGAAAATCACGCTTCGCTTGTAATTGACCGATCCGGTCCGGCGCCAAACAAAATGATTCCTTGGGGACACATCAAGCTTTTGTCTTAGGCAGTGTCCCGTTTTCGGGATACGGCCTCCAGGCCGCTTCAATTTCCAGATACGTTTTGGCGTGAAAAGGACGAAAACCTGCACTCCGTTGCCAGATCAATTTGTTGCCGTTTTTGGCTTTGCCGTTTGACAACTAGAAAGTTGGCAGGTATGTTTATCATTACGGACAGAGAGACCAGAAATCCGGCACAGCCGCAAAGGGGATGATTCCGTTAAGCAGCAGGCCGAATCTTTGAGTATTTCAAATGCCACAAACGGTGAACAGACGCACAAATTGCCAGCACCAGATTCAACAAGATGGCGGCGCGTGATTTTTGCCAAAAACAGGCCATGTGCATAATCCTTAAGTTTCAAAAAACGCTCCAAGTGCCCGGACTGGCGAACAAGTTGGCAATGTTTATGCTGTATATCGCTTTATGATGTGGCCAGGTCATTTGGTTCAGAACCATCGCGTGAGGATTTCCTTGCTGCGCTGGTTGATTTGCGGGGTGATGCTCATTGCATCGCCCCTCTTGCAGGCCGCCTCTATCACATTGGTGTGGAGTCCAAGCATTGATCCGGCTGTTGTGGGTTACAAAATTTATTACGGCGTGGTGAGCGGCGTCTACGTCAATTCGATTGACGTCGGCAACGTGACGAACGTGGTCATCACCAATCTCGCCGACAACATCACTTATTACTTTGCCGCAACTTCCTATGATTCCAATGGCGTTGAAAGTGACTTTTCCAATCAAATCGCAGTGAAGACTCCGTCGGATCCCAATGCGCCGACCATCATCGCTTCGCCCCAAAATGTCAATGTCAGCGGCCAGTTTTCCTTTGATGTTTCCGGCAATTCCAATGACGTATATGTGGTGCAGGCTTCCACCGACCTCATCACCTGGGTTCCGATGCAGACAAACGCCACCCCGTTCACGTTTGTGGACACAAATGCGGGACAGTTCGGATCGCGTTTCTATCGCGTTGCCAACGTGTCGAATCCGCCGGGTGATTAGCTCGAGTATTTCATCCACCAAATCATCTGCGGTTTTCCATAGATTCCCTGTTCAAACCAGTTGCATCAGATTTTCGCCGGACAGCTTTTCCACATCGTCCTCGGCAACGAACCGAGCACAATGAAACCGATCTGGCTGCCGACGAACAGCATCAGCCACTTGAACGCGGCGTCCGTGAAACCGTAGCTGTGCAGGCCGATGCCGAGCATATTCACGCCGAACCACGACCAGCTTGTGATAATGTTGCCGCCAACAACGCAAACCGCCAGCCCGCGTTCGCGGATCATTCCGCCCCAGCGTAAATGCAGAATCAGCGCGTTCCACAAGACGATGATCAACGCGCCGTTTTCCTTCGGATCCCAGCCCCAGAAACGTCCCCACGACTGGTCCGCCCAGATGCCGCCGAGAACCGTGCCGACAAAACTGAACAGCGTCGCAAAGCAGACAATTCCATAAATCATACGCGCCAGCGATTTGCCCGTCGCCTCGTCCAGCGTTTTTGTGAACACGCCGCGCAGGACGTAAATCAATCCGAGAAACCCGGCCACAAACGTGCTGGCGTAGCCGAGCGTGACGACGACCACGTGCGTGGCCAGCCAGAAATTCGTGTCGAGGACGGCGCGCATCATTTCCATCGTGTCGCCGTCCACCGCGAGATTTTGGGCGATGACGAGAGTGATGAAACCCATTCCAGCCGAGACGACCACTCCGATTCCATTTTTATGAAATTTTTCCAAAACAATCCCAAGCAAACACGCACCCCAGCCGATAAAGATCGCCGAGGAATACAAGTTCGTCACCGGCGGACGGCCTTCGAGAACCATCCGGTAAATCAAGCCCGTCGTGTGGATTACAAAAGCCAGACCGATGAGCCAGACCGCCGAGCGGCGCAGCGTTTCCGACAAATTAAACCACGAAAAAATCGCGAGCAGCCCGGCGAGGACATAAATGACCATCGCGTTGTAAAACGGCTGCATCTGGTTGAAGAACACCTCCGCGCGCGTTTTGTTCAATTGGTGCTGGAACCCGTTGTAAAAAAGTGACTCGCGAGCATCATAGACTGCGTAATTGAAATTAGTTATATTTCCATTTTGGAGCGCATCAGCCATGGCCGCATAATCTTCAATGGCCGTGGCAATTTTCTGGCCTTTCGCGGCGTTCATCAAAGCGACTCCCGTGCGCTGCCAGTTGCCGGAGGGGTTTTGCGGCGGCACGACGAGCGGCGCATCGAGCTGGGACATATCATCGAACGCCTGCAAGTCGGCGGTGAAGGTGTTGAAAACGGCCTGGTCATATTTCTGGCCGGCCTGCTGCGCGTGGACGGCGGCGACGCCCGCCGGAATCAGTTTTTCATAATCGGCCAGTTCCGATTTCCAATTTTGCGCGCCCTGCGGCTGGAGCGTGTTTTGCAACTTCTCGTAAAGCATGAGCCTCTCGAACACCTTGCTGACGCCACGGTCGAAGGCGTTGCGTTCGGCGGACTCGATTTTCTGGACGCGCTCGTAGTTCGTGTTGAGCAAATCAAACGACGGCGCGATCTGGTTCCATGAATAATGCTCGCCGTCCTGTTGTTGCGCCTCGTTTTTTCCCGGCAACTTCATGGCGGTGATCAAATCGGGATTGTCCACTCGAAAAACCGGCCACGCATCGGCGACCTGCGGGTTCATCATCACGTTCGCCAGCCATTCGGTCGCGGAAATGATTTTTGGATTTTCGTTCCAGCCTTTCCACGGTTCAAGGTCAATCGTCTGCGTCTGGCGGATTTGCAGAAGTGAATTGCGCGCGAGCGAGTCCACCGGCTTCAACCGTCCGTCAAAAACCACCGGCAGTTTTCCGAATTCGTTGAAGGCGAAATCTTTTGGCTGCTGAAATTGGGCGAAAATCCACAAGATTAGCGGAACGACAAACCACAGCGCCATGACCAGCGTCAACAGCGGCGGACACCACTTTTGAAAATTCTTTTTCATTTCTTTTTTCGCTTTGAAACAAAGCCGACGAGGTGAAACATGAACTGCGTCACCAGTCCGGCAGCCACCATCGCGCATCCGATGTAAGGCGTCAGCCAGCTTGGGTTGCGGACGACCTGCAGGACCGACGACGGCGTCACGCCCGCCTGTTGCACGGCTTCACCCGCAGTCATTTGATACTGGTAAAACGTCAGCCCGTCGTAGCGCAGCGGATGGTTCATGGAGATTTCGACCGGCCGGTTCTCGCCGGTTTTCGGATTTTGCAACTGCACTAGGCTGCGAAAATCCTTTGGAATGTCCGTGCCTTCATAAACCGTGTGCGTCGCCTTCAACAGCTTCAGCGAAAATGGAAAATGCACAAGCTGCGGCTGCAGCGCAAAAGTGAATCGTTTTCCGCCTGCGAAAACAGATTGCGTCTGCGTCAAATCGGCGATGATTTTTTGCGTCATTTGCGCGCCCAATTGTTGGGCGTAACTTTGCTGCAATGCGCCCACCATTGCGCCGTCGCTCATCCAGTCGGAAACGACCCAGTCGCCGAGCGAACCGTTTGGGCCGGTCAATTCGATTTCCGCCGTCGGCACGTTTCTGTCGTCCATGGTTTTCACATCCGGGGCGGGATGAAAATCAAAGTTCAGCGCGACGCCGTTGGTCGCCAGCGGCGGGGCGTCCTGCATCATCGGCGCACGGAACTGCGCCTCGGAATTATTCCAATAATGTTTCACGCGGATGGTGAACGGCAGGTTTTGATTTTGAATGTCGCCGCCGCGCGCCAGCAATTTTCCGGGAATGGCCACGATCTGCTCCTCGTTTGGTCCGGCGTCGCTGGTGAAAGTCAGTTCGTAATTGCGCGGGCTTTCGGCAACCGACTTGGTCTGGCCTTCGGTGAAGCTGATTTGCGATTCGTGCGCGAACATATCGGTGACAAGCTGGCCGACGAGCAGCAGGATGACGCCCGCGTGCGCGAGCATGATGCCGATTTTTTTTGTCGAAAGTTGAAAGCGGTAAATGTGCGCGCAAACCAGGTTGACGAGCAGCATCGTGCCGATGAGGTAGCCGCCGGGCAGAATAATCGGAATTTTATAGCCGAACAAGTCCATCCCAAGCACGATCCACTGGCGGAAGTATCGCGCCTGCGCCTGATAAAGCCCCTCGTCCACTTGTGCGAGAGTTCCGACGAACACGAGGATGATGCCGAACGCCAGCAAAACCACCGTGAGCCGCAACGAGGTGAAAATTTTGATCAGGCGTTTAAGGAGCATTGGGATATTTTGCCGACTGGATGAACTTGATGAACGCGTCTTTTTGCTGCGCCACGGTGTCAGGGTCGCCCATCAGTTTGTAGAACCACGTCTGGCCGTTTTGCGGCAGGATCACACCGACGAGCCGCGCGGGTTTGCCGGTTTTGGAATCCGTGCCGGTCAAATCCACCAGCGAAGCCCGGCCGCCCGGAATGTCGAATGTCGAGACGCTTTTGCTGAAGTCCGTCTCGCCGGCCGCCGGCAAACCAAGCTGTCCGCGCCAGCGGTTGACATTGGCCACCAGACCGCCGCCCGCTACAGCCACATTCACGTCGGCGTTCGCGCCATTGGTTACGGTGACGGAAAATTCGGCCAGGAGAAATTGCGACGGCGGCAGCGCCTTCCAGTCAGACGGAACCGTCCAAATCGAACCGGCATTTTGATTTCCGTCTGGAGTTGCGGGAGCTACGGGAGCAGCGGCGGTTTCCATCGGCGCATTTTCAACGAACGAGACGGATTTCAAAAATTGGATGAAGTTGTCCTTTTGCGAGGTGACAAAGGCATCTTCGCCGGTCATTTTGAAAAACCAGCTCATCGTGCCGCGTGTCAGCATCGCCACCAGAATCCGCTGGCGGGATTGCCCGATCATCGGCTGGTCGCTCACGAAATTGAACAGGCGGCCTTGATCCGCGCCGATGGCGACCGGCTCGGCCTGCTTGACGGCGTCCGGATCGGACGTGGCGGGCAACTGCACCTGCGAACGCCACATATTGACTAGCTCCAAATCCTTTCCGACGATGCCCAGCGGGATGACCGAAACGTCGGCGGATTGCCCGTTTGTGCCGAGGGCGGTGAAACTGGCGGCACGCATTTCAGCCGGCGGCTTTTCCTGCCAGCCTTCGGGCAATTGATATTTTAGATTCGCGGCGGCGGGCGGCGGAGCCATTTCCGGCGTCGCCATTGGCGCAGTCTGCGACTGCGGAGAATTCTCCTTTGGGACGGTATAGACGGCGCCCTCGTCGCGTTTGCAGCCCGTGATGGTTGAAATCAAAATGACGCCTGCCGCGCAGCGCATCCATTGAGCCCGGTTGAACCAATTCATCAATTTCATCTTTTGTTGCTGTTATTTTTACCGCAGAGAGTGAAGTCTGGCACACTTTTC
>DATCDZ010000177.1:0-12477 GCA_036510395.1 Verrucomicrobiia bacterium | reverse complement strand
TCCACCGCCCATGGTGTTGCCACCGCTCAAGGCGATCTGGCTGGCCAGCGGCCAGCTCTGCTCAAAGCTGTTGAAAGCCGCGTTGCCCGAATGGCTGGGCTGCTACGAACAAACTTACGGCCAGCCCGACCCGCGAACACGCCAATTGCTGCTGGCCGTCAGGGTTTGGTCTGAAGCCCGATGGCATTGCAGAAAAATTATTCGTCGTATTGACGATGAGCATTGCTGGTATTTGCTTCTTAATATACGCCGGAGTAGCTTTTGTTCGCTACGAAGTTATCGTCGGTATTATTTTTGTTGGGTTGGCCGCTTTGTGTTTTTGGCTGATTTCACGAGCCAGACGCCGTTAGCAGGGTGTTGAAAAAGCTATGTTTCATAAAAATGACTATCAAAATCATTGGAGTTTTTGCATAAAAAAGTGTGCAAAAAGTAGTTTTTCAACACCCTGTTAGACTAATTAAGCCACAAAAACTTTTCACCCCTTCTCAATGCACGCATACGCGTTGTGATTGTGGATGCTCTCGAAATTTTCCGCCTCGACTTTATACCAGATCACCCGCGCGTCCGCGTTCAGCCGCAACGCCACGTTGCGCACCAAATCCTCCACGAACACCGGATTTTCATACGCGCGCTCCGTCACCGCCTTTTCGTCCTGCCGCTTCAGCAGCGCGTATAGCTCCGAACTCGCCGAGCTTTCAATCATCGAAATCAAATCTTCAATCCAAACAATTTTACGCGACCGGATTTGGACCGTCACCTCGCCGCGCTGGTTGTGCGCGCCGTATTTGGCAATCGCCTTGGAGCACGGGCACAGCGTCGTCACATTCGCCTTCACGGTCAGGACAAAATCAATTTCCGAGCCGCAGGCCGACGCGTTGAAACGCGCGACATAATCCATAAGGCTTTTCTGCCGCGACACCGGCGATTTCTTGGACATGAAATAGGGAAATTCAATTTCAATGTGCGACGTCGCCGCGTTTAACTTTTTTTGGAGTTCACGCAGGATGTCCGAAATATTCTCGACGTGGATGACGCTGCCGTGCGCGTTGAGCACCTCGACGAAGCGGCTCATGTGCGTGCCTTTGAATTCCTTTGGCAAATCCACGAACATCCCGATGGTCGCCACGGTGTTCTGCACGCTGCGCGCCTTGTCGCGCACCTGGATGGGAAAGCGCAGCCCGCGCACGCCGACCTTGTCAATGCGCAGTTCGCGCGTGTCGCGCTCGCTCTGCTTGTCGTGCAAATGCGCGGCGGAATTTATTTTGCCGGTTCGAGACATGAAAAGAAAATAGCAGTTTTGAATTAAATGGCAAAAATGTTCTCTGGCGAAAACTGCGCGCCTCTGACAATGTGCAGCTTAATCATGAAACGAACTTGCGTCGTCACTTTTGTATGTTCTCTCCTTTACTCAATTTCCGTCGCCGCAGGAACTTTCCGCGTCGCCACTTACAACATGGAAAATCATCTGGATCAGACGACCGGATCACGCCATTTCGTCCAGCTCACACCAATCTAACTTCGGACGGCATATTTAGGCCCAATTGCTTTTCTTTCCGGCATTGCAGCAAAAATAAATTGATTTTTCTCGAACTTTTCCACGGTTTGTCTGTTTAATATGCTGCAACAGCTTGAAACAACGAACCATTCGTCGTTCGGCTGTTTTAACACGGTTGATGTCCGGCATGGGCAATGCAAGCCGAACGAGGGCAGAATTTCGTTGGCCGCGTAAAAGGTTTGTTCAGGCCAAACCTGTTGAACAAGTCCGGCAAAACTATGGAAACAGATTTTGCAGCAAAAATTCAGGAGTTGGAACCATTGGCAGAAACGCCTGCGGCTGCGTCGAAGTTCTCCGCTACTGCGGATGCGCTCCGTGCCCTGCCCGCCGAGTTTGTCAAACGGCATCGCGTCCTTCCGCTGAAAATCGAAAACGGCCACCTGCATCTGGCCACGGCCGAGCCTGGCAATGCCCGCGTGATTGACGATGTCCGGCTGCTGACCGGCTTGGAGGTGGTGGAAGAGGAATTTCCGGCGGCGGAAATGGCCGAGGCCGTGGCAGGCCGCTATCAGGTCACGGTCGAGAAAATGATCGAAAATCTCGGCGGTGAGAAGGCCGTCAACGGCGACGGCAAAACGTTGCACGACATCGAGGTCATGGCCAACGAGCCGACGGTCGTCAACCTCGTGAACCTGATCATTTCCACCGCCCTGCGCGAGCGGGCCAGCGACATTCATTTCGTGCCGTTTGAAAATTCGCTGCAATTGCGCTACCGCATTGACGGCTTGCTTCAGGAAAAATCGCCGCCGCCCAAGCAGCTTCACGCCGCCATCGTCTCCCGCATCAAAATCATGGCGGACATGAACATCGCCGAACGTTTCATGCCGCAGGACGGGCACATCCAAATCCATCATCGCAACGCTCGCGTGGACATTCGCGTCGGCACGCTGCCGACCATTTACGGCGAAAGCCTCGTCATGCGCCTGCTCGAAAAAAGCTCGCGCGCCCAGACGATTGAAGAACTGGGTCTGGACCCGGCGCGCGCGGCGTTGCTCTCGCGGCTCGTCAGCAAACCGCACGGACTTTTCCTCGCCACCGGCCCGACTGGCAGCGGCAAAACGACCAGCCTGTATGCCATTTTGCAAAGCATTTACACGCCGGAACTGAAAATTCTCACAATCGAAGACCCGGTGGAATATGAACTGCCGGGCGTCGCGCAAATTCCCGTCCGGCCCAACCGCAATTTCACTTTTGCCACCGGCCTGCGCGCGATTCTGCGCCAGGATCCGGATGTGGTGATGGTCGGTGAAATCCGCGATTCCGAGACCGCCGAAATCGCCATCCGCGCCGCGCTGACCGGCCACCAGGTTTTCAGCACGCTGCACACGAATGATTCCACCGGAGCAGTCACGCGGCTGATTGACATGGGCGTGGAACCGTTTCTGATTTCGTCGTCGCTCGAAGGCGTGCTGGCGCAGCGGCTCGTGCGCCGCGTCTGCCCCAATTGCCGCGAGCAATGTGAAGCGGAGTCGGCCATTCGCGAACAGCTTGCCGCCATCAGCGGCGGAAAAATTGAAGGCCAGTTTTTCCATGGCAAAGGCTGCGACGAATGTCGCGAGGCCGGCTATCGCGGGCGCGTCGGCATTTTTGAACTGCTGCCCATTACGAATGAACTGCGGGAACTGATTTTGCAAAGACGCTCGAACGCCGAACTCAAATCCACCGCGCAAAAGACGATGGTGACAATGCACCAGGACGCGCTGCAAAAAGCCTCGGCAGGCATGACGACGCCCGAAGAAATACTCCGCGTGTCGTCGGGAGATTTGCTCGAATGAATTCGTTCCGCTATCAGGCCGTTGAAGCCGGTGGCACCGCCGTCACGGGCGTGATCGAAGCCGAGGACCGCAAGGCCGCGCTGCAACTGCTCGGCCAGCGTAATCTGTTTCCGTCTTCGCTCGAAACCGTTTTATCGTCCGGCGGAAAAGCGGAAGCCACGCCGGCAACTCCGCAAAAAAAAGAAATTCATTTTGGCCAGCGTGTCCGGCGCAAGGACATCTCGGCGTTCACCCGCGAAATCAGCGCGTTGCTGGCGGCGGGCATTCCCATTCCACAGGCGCTCGATAGCTTGGGCGAAGAGGAGGAAAATCCGGCGTTTCAAGCGGTCGTGCAGCAACTCGGCGAAGCAGTGCGCAAGGGCGAAGCTTTTTCAACGGCGCTGGCGCAGCATCCAAAACTTTTTGGCAATCTTTATGTGAGCATGATCCGCGTCGGCGAAGAAGCCGGCGTGCTGCCGAAAGTGATGAACGATCTGGCCGACTTGCTGGAACACGAGGACGAAGTGCGCGGCGAAGTCCAGGCAGCCGTGGCTTATCCCGCGTTCGTTTTGTGTTTCGGCTTTATCACCGTGACCGTTTTGCTGACGGTCGTGCTGCCGAGGCTGTTCTCCATGTTGGAAGAAATGCTCACGGTGCTGCCGTTGCCCACGTTGATCCTGCTCAAGGTCAGCCACGCGCTGCACGAACATTGGCTTTTGATTTTGCTCGGCATCACGGGCGTGATCGGCGGCATTTGGTGGTATGTAAATTCACCAACCGGCGCGGCGTTGTGGGACAGGGTAAAATTAAAAGTGCCGTTCATCGGCCCGGTTTTCCGGTCGGCGGCGCTCGGACGATTTGCGCGGACGCTCGGCACGCTGGTCAAAAGCGGCGTGTCGCTGCTGTCCGCGCTGAAAATTGTCGAGCACACCATCGGCAACCGCGTTCTGGCCGCGCAAATCGCGCGCGTCGCCGAGGAAACGCGCGGCGGCGATTCGCTGGCGAAACCGTTGCGCAAGCTCGGCATTTTTCCGCGCACGGTGGTGCAAATGATTGATGTCGGCGAAGAAAGCGGAATGCTCGATGAGATGCTTTTGAAGGTCGCGGCCATCGAAGAACGCCAGATGCGGGCGCGGACAAAAACTTTGATTTCGCTGCTGGCGCCGCTTTTGATCATGATTGTCGGCGCGCTTGTCGGCTTCATGGTCATCGCAATTTTGCTGCCCATTTTCAAAATGAGCAGCGCGCTGCATTAAATTTTAACTCCTAAAACAAAATGAAAATTCAACCCGCACCCAGACACCCGCACGGATTCACCCTCGTTGAAATCATGGTCGTGGTCGTCGTCATCGGCATCCTGGCCTCGATCATCATCCCGCAATTTATTGGCACGGCCTCGGACGCAAAAATCGCCGCCGCCAAAGGAACCGTGTCCGAACTCGACGCCGCCGTCGAGCGTTTTTACGTCCAGTTGGACCGCTATCCGACGACGGAGGAAGGACTGAAAGTTCTGGTGGATCCGCCCACGGGTGACGACGCCAAACAATGGCGCGGCCCTTACATCAAGCAGCTTCGCAACGATCCGTGGGGCAATCCGTATCAATACGTGAATCCCGGCACGCATCATCCGACAAGCTTTGACATATGGTCACGCGGCAAAGACGGCGTGGATGCCGGCGAAGGCGAAAACGCCGACATCGGCAACTGGTAATCATGCGCCTGAAAAATTCCAGATTGAAGTTCCGGCGTGCCTTCACGCTGATTGAAATGATGGTAGTCATCGTCATCATTGGCATCATCTCGGCCATGATTATTCCACAAATGAAAGGCACGTTCGACGACGCGCTGCTGCGTTCAACCGCACGCGATTTGGTTAATGTTTTCAGCCTCGCGTCCAGCCGCGCCGTCGCACTGAACCACTCGTATCGCGTCCGGTTCGACACGCAGAACAGATGTTACGCGGTGGAACGGCAGATTCACGACGGCACGCAGGAAAATTATGTTCCGTTAAAGGATGTTTCCGGCGCGGAAGGCAAACTGGATTCGCACCTCACCATCGTCATCAATCCGGAGGATGAAAATCCATCCGAGGATGAACCGGGTGTCGGCCCGGCCGATCAAAGCGCGCCGGACGCGATTTCCTTTTATCCCGACGGCACGGCGGACGCGACGGAAATCCAACTGCGCGACCGCGACGGATTTCAAATAATGCTGCAACTGAACCCGGTGACGGCGCGCGTTCACCTCACCGCACCTAAACACGAATGAATGTGACGCCGCTCAACGCCGGATTTTCGCTCATCGAAGTGATGGTGGCGATTTTGATCTTGGGCGTTGCTATCGTCAGCCTGACGCACGGCATCACGACGGCGCTGGAATCGAGCAAAGAATCGGAACAGCAGACGACGGCGGCGCTGTTCGCCGCCGGGAAAATCGAAACGCTCCGCGCCGAGGGCGGCCTGGAAAACGGCGAGACCGACGGCGATTGCGGCGCGGGACTGGCGGCGTATCGCTGGAAACAGACCATCGGCGACACGGACGTTGACGGCCTGCACGACGTGGACGTGGTGATTGAACGCGCCCAGGACGACCAGGAAATTTACGAACTCAAAACGCTGTTGTTTGAGCCGTCCGGCGATGGCAGCGACAAGAATTCAACCGACAAAGATTCCCAGTCCAAAAAGAAAGGGACCAGCCAGAAATGAAAATCCGTTGCAAGTTGCAGGTTGAAAGTTGCACGTGGCTTTGCCTTCGTCGGCGCGCAACCTGCAACTTTCAACCTGCAACTTTCAGCCATTCCCGCGCCTTCACGCTGATTGAAATCGTCATCAGCTCGGCGTTGATGGCGCTGATTCTGGTCAGCGCGTATTTGTGTTTGAGCGCCTGCATCAAGGGCCGGAACATCGTGGAGCCGCGCGCGGACATTTTTCAGAACGCACGGGTGGCGATGGCGTTGGTCACCGCCGACCTGCGGGGCGCGTGTCCGCTGCCGGGTGATTCGCCGTTTCTCGGAATGCAGCGGATGATCGGCGAAGTCGAGGCCGACAATCTGGATTTTGCGACGCACAACTACACGCCGCGCCATGCGCGCGAGGGTGATTTTTGCGAAGTCAGTTACTACGTCGAGCCGAACCCGCAATCAGGTCATTTCAGCCTGTGGCGGCGTCGCAATCCAACGCTCGCGCCCGACCCGTTGTCCGGCGGCAGCAAGGAAGAAATCGCGAGCGACATTTTGGGCGTGCAGTTTGAATACTCCGACGGCACGGACTGGTATGACAACTGGGGTGAGGTGGAAGGCAACGCCAAGGCGGAAAATTCCCAGCGCGTGCAAAGCAATCTCGACGGACTGCCCGAAGCCGTGCGCATCACGCTGTTGCTGGATTCCAATCCCAACTCAAAAACAGATTCGCAAACCGGCAAACGCATCGTCGAACCGCCGCTGGTTTTCCAGTCGGTCGCGTGCTTGAATCTCGCCGACGCTTCGCAGGACGACACCGGAAATTCGGGCGGCAATTCAACCCAAAATCCCGGCGATCAGTCCGCGCCGGGAACGCCGGACGGAGGGCAAAATTGATCATGCGCAAACGCGCTTCCATTCTCATCGGTCTGCTATGGTGCGTCGCGCTGCTCGCGGTGGTGGTGGTCGGCGTGCTGCACACGGCGCGGATGGATTTGCTGACCGGCAAAAATTTCACCGACAAAATCCAGGCGCGCTATCTCGCGCTGGCGGGAATTGAGAAAGCCGAGGCGCTGCTGTATCAAAACGCGCGAGATCGCAGCCACAGCGGCGTGAATCACACCGGCCAGCTTTACAGCGATCCGCAGGATTTTCGTGAGACCGCTTTTGGTCGTGGAACCTATTCAGTATTGCGCCGTGGACGCGATGACGA
Organism: Verrucomicrobiia bacterium; assembly: GCA_036510395.1. Taxonomy (GTDB): domain Bacteria; phylum Verrucomicrobiota; class Verrucomicrobiia; order Limisphaerales; family UBA11358; genus UBA11358. The sequence goes on along the minus strand of DATCDZ010000177.1, from coordinate 5,278 downwards.
GGGCGGCGGCGTGGTTTATGGCGTTTCCGACGAGGAAAGCCGCCTGAACATTAACACGGCGACCAGCGACGAACTTACAAAAATTCAGGGGCTGGGCAGCGATATGGCCACGGCGATTTTGGGCTGGCGCAGCTCGGGGAGCGCCGGTGCGGAAAAGGATTATTACCTCGCATTGCGCCCGCCATACGTGCCGCGCGGCGCGGCGTTTGAAACCGTGCGCGAACTGCTGATGGTGCGCGGCGCGACTCCGGATTTGCTGCTGGGCCGGGATGTCCATCAAAACGGCCTGCTGGATGATTTGTCGGACGGCGTTGACGAGCCTCCGAAGTATCAGGAAACCGTTTCCGACAGCGACCTGGGCTGGGCTGGAATTTTGACCGTGGACTCTTCTGTCAAAAATGTGAACGCCGCCGGCGATGACCGGGTGAACATTCAAACCGCCGACGAAACGTCGCTGGCGGCGGTGACCGGAATCACGCGCGACATTGCGCGGGCGATGGTTTCGTATCGCAACCGCAATCGTTTTCAAAGCATCGCGGATTTGCTCGACGTGACGCCGCCGCAAAACAACGGCAACGCGCCGGGCGCGCGGAACCGTTCTGCTTCGTCAGCCGACAATTCTTCCGGCCAGCACGTCATTGACGAAAATCTGCTCATGCAAATCGCGGACGACGTGACGGCGACGGACGACAAGGCGCTGGCCGGCGCGATCAACATCAACACGGCGGGTTTGGACCTGCTGGTTTGTCTGCCGGGCATTGACCGCAATCTGGCGCAGAAAATTATTTCGTATCGGCAGTCGTCCGGATTTTTTGCCAACCCGGCGGAGTTGCTGAAGGTGGACGGCATGACGCGTGACATTTTCAACCAAGTGGTGACGCTTGTCACTGCGCGTTCGGAGACATTTCGCATTCTGGCCGAGGGCCGCGTGAAATCCACCGGCGTGCGCCAACGCGTTCAAGTCATCGCGCGCGTCAATCTCGACGGCGTGAAAACCCTTTCGTATCGGGAGGACGATTTATGAAGGAATTTTTCAATCCTCCGCCGGTTTTTATCGAGATCAATCCGACTTCGCTGCGGATTTTGCGCGAAAGCGGAGGACTTGAATTACAGTTGCAGCGCGCGGCAGACGGGAAATTGACCGCTGCGTGCCGGAAGGGGTTGATGGCCGCGCTGCAGAATTTTCTGGGGCGAAAACACTGGCAGCCGCGCGTGCGCGCCGTTTGCGGCATCAGCGCGCACGGAGTCTCGCTGCGAAAAATCGCGTTGCCTGCGCTGACCGGCGGTGAAATTGAAAGTGTTCTTCGACTGCAAATTGAAAAGGAATTTCCGCTGTCGCCGGACGATCTGGCCTGGGGCTGGCGCGAAATGTCCAACGGCCCGGCCGGACGCGAAACCATCGTTGCCGCAGTGCGCAAGGAAGTCATTGCGGATTACGCCGGTCTTTTGTCGGAGGCGGGCGCGAATCCTGAATTCACGGTGTCGGCTTTTGCGCGCGAACTGGCTTGCCCGTCGCGGAACGAAGCGCACGCGATTCTGGAAATGGATCGCAGCCACGCCGAACTGGTTTTCATTGAAAATGGCGCGGCGACCAGTCTGAAAATTCTGCCGTCCGACGGAGACATCGCCGACGCCGTTTTGAAATTTTCGCCGGCGAAAATAATTTACATTTCCGGAAATGCGGCCACGCAAAATGGCCTCTTTGAAAAATTGTCGGCGCGGCTGGACTGCCGCCGGCTGGAAATTCCAGGCGGCGACGGTTTCTCTGCCGCGACACTTGGGTTGAAAAAATCCGTTTCGGAAAATATTCCCATGCCCCGCCTGCAATCAAAACTGCAGCCGGCCAAGACGGCGTTCAGTTTTTCGCAGATGGATTTCTCGCGCGCGGAAAACCGCCGCTGGCTTGCGCGCATCGGCGTGCTGTTGATTTTACTGCTGATTCTGCCATATGCCGAAGCGATTCTGTTCAAGCCTCTGCTCGCGCGAAAGCTGGCCGCGTTTAAAGTCCAGCGGCAGCAGTTTGTGTCGGTCGTCGGTCCGGAACTGCATTTTCTACAATCGTTCAAGCAAAGCGAGCCGCCGTATCTAGACGCGATCTATTTGTTTTCCAAGGCCGCCGCGCCAGGCACGCATCTGGATTCGCTCACCCTCAATCAGCATGGCGAAATCACGCTGAAAGCCGCGATGCAAAGCGCACAGCAGGTGATGGACTTTCGCACGAAGTTGATCGAGTCCGGCTTTTTCGCCAACATCACCGTGGAGGAACAGACGCCCATTCAAAATCAGCCCAGGGTGAACGTGCGCATGACGGCGCAGTGGAAACCCGCCGGCTCGCGCGCCGCCGTGAAGGCAGTTCTTTCGCCAGTGTCAGCCGGGAAAACAAATTCCCCGGATGCCCCCGCCATGCCGGCGATGCCGGACAAAATTCCCAAATCTTGATTTCATGCGCACTTTAAACCCCAGCGAAAAACGCACAATCCGCTACGCGGTGATTTTCCTTTCGATCTGCCTCGTGCTGCTCGGCGGTGTCAAGGTCTGGAAATTTTTAGCGCATCAGCGCGCGGATTATCTCCAAATGGTCGCCGAGGCGCGGCATTTGAAATCCGGGGCGGGCCTGGACGCCAGCCAGGCGACCGTGGTGAAAAAAATGATGGAAGATTTCCAGCTCGATCCGGCAACGCTTTCGACGAACACCATCGTGGCGGATGCCAGCGCGGCGATCCAAAAAGCGGCCATGAACGGCGGCATCAAGCTCGGCTCGATCCGCGAATCGGCGGGCCATTCATCCGCAAAGGAAATGGCGACGATAGAATTTGACGGTTCGGGACCGGTCGCCGCCGTGATTGCGTTGCTGCACCGGCTGCCGTTGCTCGGTTATCCACTGCTGGTTGATTCGATGCAAATCACGGGTGATGCCATGCGTCCGGGGCAAATGAAATTGACCGTCACGATCATCGTGCTGGATTGGAAAAAGGCGGAGGCGTCCCATGCGTGACCGTTCTGAACAGATTTTGCGCATCTCCTGCCTGACGCTCGCCGCGCTGGTTGTCCTGCAACTGGTCTATGCGGGATTCCAGGTCAACCCGCTCGCGGGAGTGAAAATTCCGGACGTGCCGGCGCTGGAAACCAATCCGTTTGCGAGTTCAGCATCAGTGCCGGTGACAAAAATGGGAACATCAGGTCAAACCAATCCGCCAACGCTCACAAGCAAGGAAACAAATTCAATTGCAACCAATGTCATGACGCCGGTCGAAACGAACAGTTTGGCGGCGCAAACAAACCAGGCTTTAAGTTCCAACCCGGCAACGATCGTAAAAATTGAAATGACAAATTCATCTGACGTTGCTCCGGCAAAAATCCAAACGCCGGCTTCGGTCAATGCTGCGGCGGAAACAAGTGCAGAAACAAATTTGGTTTCAACCAACGCCTCGGCGCAAATGGCGGCCAACAACAGCCTGGCTGCTGGAACAAATCCAGCCGTCATGGGCGCGGCAAAAATTTCCGGAAATAATTTGATCCCTGCGATGGCGATGGCGGGCGGAATGGGAACCAGCGGAGTTCCCATGATGCCGGAAATGCCGGGGAACGCGCCCAAGCTGCCGCCGGAAATCCAGGCACGCGTGGATCAAATCGTGAACAGCGAAATTTTCGCGCCCATCATGCACCCGATGCCGATGGGGCTTTTGGGCATCGCGGGCGAAACGGCTTTCTTGCGGACAGCCACCGGCCAGACAGGACTGGTGAAAACGGGCGATTCGCTCGGCGATTTGAAACTGCTGAAGATCGGCATCAACCGGGTATTGGTGGAACAGGACGGAAAAGAACAGGAACTCACGATCTTCAACGGCTACGGCGGCGACAGTTTGCTTTCCAACCAAGACAAAACCACAAAATGAAAACATCCCTCTTCCAACGCATGCCGGTTTGCCGGGCGAAAATCCGGCTGCGAATTTTTTTATTCACCGCCGCGCTGCTCGGCGCCGCCGCGCAACTGATGGCCCAGACGCGGGTCACTCCGCATAACTTGCCGACGGGCATCGTGCTGCCAAACGACGGCAATCCTCCGCCGTCGGCCGCCGAGGGTTCCGCGCCGAAAAATCCCGTGGGCGAGCCATGGGTGCCATCCGAGCCGCTGTTAACGGGCGCATCAACTAACTCTGCGGACGGGATTGAATTGAGTCTTCAAGGCGCTAACGTGGACATGGTGGCGGAATGGCTGGCGCAAACGACGGGCAAAACGGTGATTAAAAGTCCGCAGGTGCAATGTCAGTTGACCATCATGAGTTCAAAAAAGGTGCCGGTGCGCCAGGCGATCAACATGATTTACCGCGCGCTGGCGATGGAAGGTTTTTCGGCGGTTGAGTTGAGCGATTCCATTCTGATTGTGCCGCAGGGAAAGGAACCGCAGATGAGCCCGGAAGTGGTGAGCGGTTCACTCACGAACATTCCTCCCGGACGGCAGTTGCTGGTGAAAGTTTTTCAGCTCAAACATATCCAGGCGGCGGATGTCAAGGTGCGCATCCAAACGGCGTTGTCAGACAAAGGGGCGGTGGATGTGGATCAAAGCGCCAACCAAGTCATCGTCACAGACTACAATGACAATCTGCGCGTGGTGGGTGATTTGATTGACGCGCTGGACAGCGAACATCCAGAAGACGTTGCGGTGCGGGTCATTCCTTTGAAACATATCGCGGCGGGCGAACTTGCCAAGGAGATTGAACCGCTTTACGAAAAAATGACCGGGAAAGCCGGGAACAAAACCACCGTTGATGTGGTGGGCGATGATCGTTCCAACTCGCTGATCGTGTTTTCTGATCTGACGGACTTCGGCGCCATCGAAAAATTGGTGGCGATGATGGACACCGAGGACGCGCAGGAAAAAGTGACGCAGACGTTCACCTTAAAAAATGCCGACGCGCAAGACGTGGCGAAACAGTTGCAGGACTTGAACGACACCCAGAATTCGTCCGGATCGCGCTATGCAATTTATTACTCATCGGTGCCGGACACAGGTTCAAAAAAATTCAGCGTGGTGGCGGATCGCCGCCGCAACGCCATCATCGTCCAGGCTCCGCCCTCACAGATGGACAGTCTGGCTAAAATGATCGCCGAACTGGACGAGCCGGTTGCCGACAACGGCCTGGCCCCGGAAATCATTCCGCTCAAATATGTCAGCGCCACGGACATCGAAGAGGTGCTGAATGACTTGTTCGTGAAAAAAACGCAGCAGCGGAGTTATTATGATTTAATTTATGACATGGATGCCGGGAATGATTCC
>DATCDZ010000176.1:0-12412 GCA_036510395.1 Verrucomicrobiia bacterium | reverse complement strand
CCTGCGAACGGCAAGGAGCAATTCCGATGGATAAACCATTCGTCAACGGTCTTATGTATCCCGGCGACGCCAAAGGTGATGCGAGTGAATGCGAAGGCTGCCGCTGTTATTTAGAAACCGGCACAGATGCGGCCTCCGAAGCCGACCGGATGAATGACGAGGCAATGGACAACGATCCTGATTTTTTTCAATCCAAAATAATTTAAGGAAATATTTTTATGCATGACTTTAGCGACCCATCCCTGATAAGAACGTCAGAGCAGTTCAAGGCTGCATTGCTGGCACTGGAACGAATTGGCTTACCAGCCAAACATCGGGAAATGCTCTTGGTGCATTGCCGCGCACCCAAACATACGATTTCTACTGTCCAGCTTGCCAAAGAAGTTGGTTATCCCGGTAATAAAACCGTCAATTTGCAGTATGGAACGCTGGCGAAGCGCATTGCCACTGAACTCCATTACAAGCCAGAGCCATTTTCCAACGACAAGCCATATTGGTGGCGGACACTTGCCTCTGGTGAAGAAGGAACTCTGAATACGGAAGACCGTTTTTACAAATGGATTATGAGGCCGGAACTTGTTCAGGCACTTCAAGAATTGAATTGGGCTTGATTTCATTTGTATTTAGAATTTTACCACCATGACTATTCAACCCCTTTTGGTCGTCGTTTCAAAACCGAAGCTGGATTCGGCTTCTTCACTCCATCAATGGCAAGCATTCCAAACCAAAACAGAAATTTTTTTATCGTCGAACACAAATGTCCGCAGAGTGTCTGAAAAAGTATTGTTACTGTCATTCGATGAAAACGGAACCGACTTCTTGCGTGCCATAACGGAATTAGGTCTTCGTTACGAATTGTTTTTCGTTTGGGAAACGAGCGTGGCCGTGATTCAGAGTTTTGACCCGATGTATTCCGGTTGTTAACTCCGGCTTTCAACAGTCAAACAACAATCACCATCAAGGAAGGGAAATTTTCTCCGTTGCCGATTGCCGCGAGCCGCTCGGCGCATCTGGGCGGCACGGTGGCGACGATTGGTTTTCCCGACCCGTCGTTGCAGGGATTTTCGCCCAAGCTGGCCAAGAGGGAAATCGCGTCGCTGTCCGGCGCGGGGGATGACCCGCGCTATTTTCAAATCAGCGTGCCGGTGCAGCCGGGCAATTCGGGCGGGGCGCTGGTGGATGAGCGGGGCAACGTGATCGGCATCGTGTCGGCCAAGCTGAATGCGTCGGTGGCGCTGGCGGCGAGCGGGCAGTTGCCGGAGAATGTGAATTACGCGGTCAAGAGCAGCTTGCTTTTGAGCTTTCTGGAATCGGTGCCGGACGTGGACGCCAAACTCAAAGCGCCAGATACGTCGGATGAGAAGTTTGAGGATGTAGTGAAGTCGGCGCAGGATGCGGCGGTGCTGGTGCTGGTTTATTAAATCGGCCGTGATAGTCTTGTCAGCAACTCGCGCGGTGTGATGATTCGAATTCCAAACGGTTTTTCCAACACCAATAAATCCTCATCACGTGAGACGATGACTTTCGCCCCGGCAGCCAGAGCGCACGCCAGATAAGGATCGTCTTTCACATCCCGGCTCCGTTGCTTGCCGAGCGATGCCGGTTCAACCAGCTTCACGCGCTCGTAATACCACGTCAGCAAGTTGTCCGGCGCATGTTTGAATTTGCTTCCCCGTTCGGTCACGAGTGTCCGGACTTCTTCCAGAATTTCAAAAGTGGCGAAAACAGCGATTCGCCGTCTGGCCATCGCCAGCAGGCAATTGTGCGCTTCACCGCGCCAGCCCGCACCGGCAAAAACCACGTTGGCATCAAGAACGACGCGCACGTTTCCTCTCCGCCCGGTGGCGATGCTGGGTTTTTACAATTTCAGCCATTTCTTCATCCGAAGGATCACCCAGCGACGCGTTTTTCATTCCTTTTTCCCAAAATGCCACGTCCTGGTTGATTTGTTCCTGCCGCCGGCTGCGGATCAAGTCGCGCATATATTCGCTCATGGAATCAAACGCGTGCGCTTCCGAATCCGACCGGGCAAAGTCCGCCAATTCCGGGTTCAATGAAATGTTTATGGTTACTGCTTTCATGCCGCCAAAATAATGCACTGGCAACGTATGTCAAGGTTTGCCAAGAAGTTTCAATCGTCTTTCACCGTCAATTCAATCCACGGCTTGAACGCCGGGCGGAGTTGTTCCATTTCCGGCTTGGGTTGGAACCGGACATAGGGTTTGAAATCCCGATCCGGCGTGGCCTTTTGCTGATGCAATTGGATTTGCTTCGCCGCCACGAACGCCTGCAAATGTGATTTGCGCACCGTGTCCGACGGCAGCGTCAAATCCGGCCAAGGCCACGGCTCATCGTGTTCATTCACCAAATTCCAGCCGTTCATCTTGGCCAGCTTCTTGTCCTCGTAATACGGCAGATGAATCGTTTTCAACTTGCACTAAAACTGTTCTTCCTTCTCCTTGAACAACACGTTAAACGTCGTCAGCGAGCCGTAACTCTTCGTGATGTATTGCTGCATCTCCACCTTCTCGCCGTCGGAAAGTTTTTCGTGCGCGTTGATCTTCTGTTCCAGCACGCGGAGATTGTTCCGCACCATCACGATCTTGTGGAAAAAAGTTTCCAGCGGCAATTCCTTCGTCTGCAACGCCGCGTCCGCCGGATGCATGATCAGTTTTCCGCCGTGCCAGCGCAGGCCGAGTTGTTCCACGACGGAATCCGGCTTCTCCAAACCGAGCTTCTTGACTGCGGCGTCCAAAGTTTGCTCGACGAATTGTTTCAAGGGCATCTCCAAACCGCTTGCCGCCAATTGCGGTTCGGCGGGTTCGAGTCCGGCGGCGACCGGCTCGACCGTGCGCTTGCCGTCGGTGAACAAAATGTCCGCCGTGAGTTCGGAAATGGTCTTGACCGTGCCGAGTCCGTATTGCGGATGACGGACGCCCATGCCGATGTGCAATGCTTCGATTTTCATGCTGGAAATTTAACCACGGATGGACACGGATGCACACGGATTTTTCAAAACGAAAATTCTCCTCGTTCTCGTCCTCGAAAAATCTGGCTGACAATGTGATGAAACGCGCTAGGCTCAAGCATCAATGAAAGTGGCGGCTGATTTTCACAATTCCAGGCCAAAGAAGGTTTCCGTGGATTTGTTGGCGTTCACGCTGACGGAATTGCTGGTTGTCATTGCCATCATTGCAATTCTCGCCGCGCTTTTGTTGGCGACAGTTGCCCAAGCCAAAGGAAGAGCGCAGCGAATTCAGTGCGCTAACAATTTGCATCAACAGGGGATGGCGTTGCATATTTTCCTCGCAGATAATCATGGTTATCCTCCGATTTATGCGAATAAAAATGACGGCTATCCCGACCATGATCGAAGCTGGATGGCACAACTGGAACAAGTAGGATTTGGAATTTCTCAACCTCGAACAAATTATTTTAAAAAAGAAATTTGGCTGTGCCCTTCAGCTCAATGGACATCTAATGTCTTGGGTTCTCCGCCTTGTTGCTATGGCTACAACGGCGGCAGCGTTGATCCAAACGACCTCAATTATACAAATCGGCTTGGTCTTGAAGGTCGTTACAGCCGAATTTCACACACTTTTAGCCTAATCACTGAATCAGAAGTGGCTGCGCCAAGTGATATGATGGCAATAGGAGATTCTTTTGACGGCACAATTATTCTGTCGCGTGTGAATTTGACACAGTTAGAAAAATATGGAAACACACTTGCGCGTCATCAAAGCAAAGCCAACGTGGTATTTTGCGACGGCCACGTCGAATCGCCGACACTGCAATTTCTATTTGAAGATGCCAGCGATGAAGCGTTGAGCCGTGGGAATCGCGACCATCAACCTCATCGAGAAAAATTATCGCCATGAGCGCCAAACTTTCCGACCGTTTTGAATTCGAGCGCGTGCTGTGGCAGAAAAATCTCGCGCGCGTCGCGGGCGTGGACGAGGCCGGGCGCGGGCCGCTCGCCGGGCCGGTCGTCGCCGCCGCCGCCATCCTGCCGTCGCGCTGGGCGGAATCGGGTCTGCCCGCCGGACTCGACGGCTTGAACGATTCCAAGCAGCTCACTGAATCGCAGCGCGAAAAGTTTTTCCAGTTCATCATGACTTGCGGTGAAATTGAATTTGCCGTCGCGCAGATTGACGCGGCGCGGATTGACGAGATCAACATCTTGCAGGCGACGCATCGCGCGATGAACGACGCGCTGGCGCAGTTGAATCCGCAGCCGCAGCACGCGCTCGTGGACGGCCGTCCGGTCAGGACGATGCGTGTGCCGCAAACGGCCATCGTGAAGGGCGACGCGCGGAGCTATTCCATCGCCGCCGCGAGCGTGCTGGCGAAAGTGACGCGCGACCGGCTGATGCTGGAATATCACGCGCAGTTTCCCGGATACGGTTTCGCGGAACACAAAGGCTACGGCACGGCGAAACATCTGGCGGCGATTGCGCAATTCGGCGCGTGTCCGATTCATCGCAAAAGTTTCGCGCCGCTGAAATAAAAACTATTTTAACCACGGATGGCCACTGATAAACACGGATTTGGGATTGTTTGCGGAGATTCATTTTTTATCCGTGTGCATCTGTGTCCATCCGTGGTTGATTTTGCAGCATGAATCTGTTTGAAAAACTGAAGGCAAAGTTCGCTGGCAAGGAAAAGCCGGAGCATCTGCGGCGCGGCGAACTGGGCGAGCAAGCGGCGAAAAAGTTTTTGCAAAAAGCCGGGCTTAAATTTCTCGCGGCGAATTTCCGTTCCGAACGCGGCGAGATTGACCTGGTTTTCCGTGATGACGACTGCCTCGCGTTTGTGGAAGTCAAAACGCGATCGTCTGAAAATTGGGCGCGTCCGGCGGCGGCGGTCAATGCCGAACGGCGGCGGCGGCTTTCGCGATGCGCGCTGGATTATCTGCGGTTATTGAAAAATCCGGCGGTGAAAATCCGTTTTGACATCGTGGAGGTTCTGCTGGCAGACGGAAAAGTTTGCGAAATCCGTCATCTGCCGAACACGTTTGCGATGGCCAGACCGTTCCGTTATGGCTGAAATCGCAAGGTTTTCCAGCCGGCGGTTTCGCGGACGGACGTTGCAACTTCCCTCATTCGTTGTTTGACCTCGCATGGCACTTGACCTAAACTCAAAACTCTTTCGTATGAAAATTGTCGTTTGTGATCCGATTTCGCCGAAGGGCATTGCGCTGTTGCAGCAACGCCCCGAATTTCAAGTCGTCGTGCTGCCCAAACGGCTGCCCGAGGCCGAACTGCTGCCCATCGTGGCGGACGCCGTCGCGCTCGTCGTCCGTTCCGAAACCAAAGTCACCAAGAATGTCATCGCCGCCGCGCCGAAACTGCGCGTCGTCGGGCGCGCCGGCGTTGGCGTGGACAACGTGGACATCGAGGCCGCCACGCAGCACGGCACGGTGGTGATGAACACACCCGGCGGCAACACGGTGACGACGGCGGAATTAACTTTTACCATGCTGCTCTCGCTTGCGCGCAAAGTGCCGCAGGCCGCCGCGACGATGATTGCCGGAAAATGGGACCGCAAACTGTTTCAAGGCGTGGAGCTGCAAGGCAAGACGCTCGGCGTTTTGGGAATGGGACGCATCGGCACGGAAGTCGCCAAGCGCGCAATCGCGTTCGGAATGCGCGTCATCGCCTACGATCCGTATCTCACCGAGGAACGCGCGAAGGCCATCGGCGCGGAATTTGCCGAAAGCCTCGACGAAGTTTATCTCAACGCGGATTTCATCACCGTCCACATGCCGGTGACAAAAGAGACGAAGGAAATGCTCAATGCCGCCGCGTTTGCGAAAATGAAGCCGGGCGTGAAGATTGTGAACTGCGCGCGCGGTGAAATCATTTCCGAGAACGATCTGATTGCCGCGCTGGAATCCGGGAAAGTCGCCGGCGCCGCGCTGGACGTTTTTGCGGTCGAGCCGCTGCCCGCCGACCATCCGTATCGCAAGCAGGCGAATTTGATTTTGACGCCGCACCTCGGCGCGAGCACCAACGAGGCGCAGGAAAAATGCGGCATCGAAGTGGCGGAAGTCATCGCGGGTTATCTGCTCACGGGCGAAGTCCGCAACGCGGTGAATCTGCCTTATCTCGACGCGAAGACTTACGAGCAGGTCAAGCCGTATCTGCCGCTCGGCGAAGCGCTGGGCAAACTGCTCGCGCAGTTGACGCCGTCAAGCGCCGACCGGCTGCATGTCACTTATGGCGGCGGCGCGCGGCTGCTGCCGAACATTGACCCGGTGACGCGCGCGATTCTGCGTGGATTTTTGTCCGCCAGCAATTTGAAGGATGTCAACAACGTCAACGTCCGCACCGTGGCGCAAAGCCTCGGCATCACCGTCGAGGAGAAAAAATCGGACGAGCCGGTGACGTTCAACGAGTGGGTTCACGTCCAGGTTTTCAGCAACGGCAAGAAATTGATTTCGGCGGGCGGCACGTTTTTCGGCTCGCCGAACAACCCGCGCATCGTGCGTTTGTTCAGTTCGTCCGTGGAGATTCCCATCACTGGAACGCTTTTGCTTTTGAACAACAAGGACCGTCCCGGCATCGTCGGCTATCTCGGCACGCTGCTTGGCAGGCACAAGGTCAACATCGCCAGCATGAGCCTGGGCCGCGATATTGCGGGCGGAAATGCGCTGACGGTTTTGAGCCTCGACAGCGCGCCCCCGCAGGCAGTTCTGGATGAATTGCAGAAAGACACTGACATCAGCAACGTTAAAGTGGTAAACTTGTAAATAATTGAACCCAATCCAACCGAAGCAACTCCAAACAAACATGAAACTTAAAATGAAACGGATTTTTTCCGCCGCGCTTGCCGCCGCGTTGTTGACGCTGCCCCGCGCAAACGCCGTCACTTCAGACGGCATGATGGCCGCCGCAACCGCGACCAATTCCAGCGCGGCTGATGCCGCCACGAATTCCGCCGCGACGGGCACGAACGCCAATCCGCTCGCCGCGATGGCTTCGCTCTTCCCAGACCTGGCCATTGCCAAGGGCAACGGTTTTGAAATCAAGCAGAGCGAGCTGGACGAGGTGATGGCCAGCATCAAGGCCAGAGCTGCCGCACAGGGACAGACCATTCCGCCGGAGCAGTTGATGCAATTTCAGGTAATGGCATTGAACGAGCTTATCGGGACACAGCTTCTTTTGCAAAAGGCGACGGACGCGGACAAGGCCGCCGGCAAAAAGGATGCCGACACAAAATTCGCAAAGCTGCTTGAGCAGGCGGGTTCGCAGGAGGCTTTTAACCTGCAGTTAAAGGCCGCCGGCATCACGGCGGATGATCTGCGCGCGAAGATAACGCAGGAGGCGACGGCGACGGCTGTGTTGAAGCGCGAGCTGGCTGTGACACCCGCGACCGATTCCGATGTGACGAATTTTTACGCGGCAAATCCGGAATATTTCGAGGTGCCTGAAACAGTTCATGTGCGCCATATTTTGCTGCTGACGATTAATCCATTAACGCAGCCGACGACACCTCTGCCCGAAGATCAAATTAAGGCCAAGCGCAAGGAGATTGACGACATTCTCACGCAGCTCCGTGGCGGCGCTGATTTTGCGACGCTGGCCAAAAAATATTCCGAGGATCCGAGTTCAAAGGACAAAGGCGGCGAACTGCCGGAATTTCCGCGCAATGCCCAAGGGATACCGACGGAACTTGCGGCGGCGGCATTTTCACTGGAGACCAATCAAATCAGTGATGTCGTCACCATGGATGTCGGTTACGACATCGTCCAATTGCTCACCAAAACCCCGGCCAAGACATTGAAGTTGACCGACAAGCTGCCCTCGTCTGACATGACCGTGGCCGCCAAGATCAAGGATAACCTGACAGAGCAGAAAACGGGCGAGGTCGCGCCGGCTTATCTGGAAAAATTGAAAAAGGGAGCCGACGTCCAAATCCTTGACGCCGATTTGAAGGCCGCCGCCGCAAAAGCCGATGCCGAGGCTGCGGCAACGGCCACCGATGCGCCAGCCGCGCAGATGGACGGCGGAGCCGCGCCCGCGATGGCCGACACCAATGTTCCCGCCAAATAGGCGGCGTGATCGGATTGGTGGCCGGCAGCCTCCACGGACTTTGGACAAATTGAACATGACGAACAGGATTGTCTTATCAAGTGTCATCGCGGCATTTTTCTGTGTGCTGACAGGCGCGCAGGCCGCCGGCACGAATTCCATTTCGGATGCATCGGCCGGCAATCCCGTCATTGCCAGGGGAACCGGCCTTGAAATAACGCGCCGCGGCCTGGACGATGCGATGGCCGGAATCAGGCACCCCGTTCCGCCGGCGCAAATGATCCTTGCCCAAAAACAAATCCTGAACAGCCTCATTGACACCAAACTTTTGCTGGCCAAGGCGACGGACGCGGACAAGGGCACCGGAAAAAACGCGGCGGATTTGCAGGTCACCGCCGCGATTGAAAATGCGGGTTCGCAGGAGGCGTTTGACCAGCGGTTGAAGACCAACGGCCTGACGGAGGCCGGCGTGCGCGCCAAAGTCACGGAAGAAGCCACGATCCAGGCGGTGCTCCAGCGCGAATTGAAGATCAATGTCACGGACGACGATGTGCATAAATTCTACGACAGCCACCGTAGTTCCTCTTTTGAAACGCCGGAAATGGCGCGCGTCAGCCACATACTGATTTTCACTGTTGACCCGGTCACGCGCGGGCCGCTGCCTGCCGACCAGCAATTGTCCCAGCGCAAGCTGGCGGACGAATTGCTCAAGAACATCCGCGCCGGCGTGGATTTCCAGGCATTGGCGAAACAGTATTCCGAAGACCCCGGCTCCAAGGAAAACGGCGGCGTGCTGCCGCCGTTCCCGCGCGGGCAGATGGCGCAGGAGATTGATGATGCCGCGTTTTCGCTCACCAACAACCAGGTCAGTGGCATCATCGCCACCAGCACCGGCTGCCAGATCATCAAGGTGCTTGAAAGAATCCCGGCCAGCAGGACGCCCTATCTGGCCGCCGTCCCGAAGATCAAAGAATACCTGGCACAGCAGCAGATTCAAAAGCTCGCGCCGGCTTATCTTGAAAGTTTGAAGACGGCCGCAGGCGTTGAAATCCTCGACCCCGATTTGAAGGGGACGAACGCCGCGCCGTCCAGTCTGTGACGGAACGGCGGGTTGTTTTTTGTTGAAGCGGGCTTGTCAAATTCGTTTCGTGCGGCCATCTTGGTAAAGTTATGAATATGAAAACGGGCGTTGCCGTTCTTGTCGCGATTTGTGTCGTGCTGGCCATTGTCTTGATTGTCAGAAACAATCAGGCGGACGTTCAGCAGAAAAAGGCTGCGGGCACCATCTCCGACCTTTCCAACCAGGTGGTGAACGTCAACGATGAAATCACCGGCCTGCATCAGGTCAATCTCATGCTCACCAACGACCTGGCCGCCAGCCGGCAGGATGTGCTGACATTTTCCAACAACCTCGTGCAGACTTCCAGTGCGCTCACCGAAACAAAGGCTTCGCTCCAGAGCGCGCAGGATCAGATCACCAACCTCGATGTGCGCATCGCCGATTTGCAGGCGCAGAACCAGGCGCTCGACCGGCGCGCCGCCGACCTGACCAACACCATCGCGTCGCAGAACACGCAGATCACCTTCACGCAGATGAAGCTCGTCGCCTCGGAAACCAACAACGCCTTCCTCGAGGAACAGTTGAAACAGCAGGTCGCCGCAAAGAACGACTTGCAGCGCAAATTCGACGACCTCCAGACCGTCCGCAAACAGGTCACAAAACTGCGGGACGACGCGCTCACCGCGCGCCGTTTGGAATGGATGCGCCAAGGCATTGACCCCTCCACGCCGCTCAAGGGCGGCCAACTGCTCATGCGGCGCACGCCGAAGCCAGCCGCCCCTAATAATGAATTGAACGTCGAAGTCGGCTCCGACGGCTCGGTTCACATCGTCCCGGCGCTGCCCAATGCACCCGCCGCGACGAATTCGCCCTAGCGGGTGCGCGGGAAAATCCCGACTGCAAATTTTCCATGCCGACCTACGAATACATTTGTGAAAAGTGCGGGCACGAGTTTGAGGCCGTCCGGTCCATTTCCGCCCTTCCGCTGCTGATTTGTCCCAAAGAACTTTGCGCGAAAAAAAAATGGGGGCGCGGCAAGGTGAAGAAAAAAATCAGCGGCGGCGCGGGGCTGCTTTTCAAAGGCAGCGGCTTCTATATCACCGACTACCGCAGCGAAAAATACAAGGACGCGGCCAAAAAAGATTCCGCCGCGCCCAAGGCCTCCGAAGCCAATACAGGAGCCAAACCCGCCCCTGCAAAACCTGCGGACAAAGCGGAGAAAAAATGAAGCGGACGTCACATCGTTTTTACGATTCAGCGGTTCAACGGTTCAACGTCCGCACAATTTTTGTTTGCGCGCTGCTTTTTCCGATGGCCGCCGGCGCTCAATTTTCCACGGCGGAAACCAGTTCCGCGCACAGTGCCTCCGGCCAGTTCATCGTCACTGGCGGACGGGCGGTTTCGCGGCTGGCCGGCCTTCCCTCCGTCGCCGCCAACGCCGGTCTTGTCCGGCTCGAACCGGCGCTGCTCGCCATTTCCGCCGAGCGCCTCAAGGAATCGCTGCGGCGGCAGCTTGGCATCAGCCGTTCGGCGGGCTGGAGCGGGAAGATTTTTCTCGATTTGCATCCCGCGCGGTCGCTCAATGAAGACGTCACCGTTATCTCCACTCGCTTGCTCAACAACTGGAATTACCGGGTCGAGCTGCCCGACGTCGTGTCCCGCACGCGGCTTCTGCGCGCGATGACCGCAGTGTTGCTGCTGGAATTTGCCGACCGCGGCGCTGGCGCGCATCCGGCGGAAATCCCCATGTGGCTCACCGACGGTTTGTCGCAGCAGCTTTCCACCGCCGGGCTGCCCGGAGACGTTTTGTCGCCGCCGGATGAAAATGTGGAAGCCGTTGCAGTTACCCAGTCTGGTTTGACAATCATACCAGGAGGCATGGCGTTGACTCGTTTGAACCGCGACCATGGCGGCATCAACCCGCTGGCCGGTGCACGGGAAGGGCTGCACTTTTGGATGCATGACGGCTCCTACGGTTATAGCGCCGTGAACCCGCTGGCTGACGTGCGGCGGGTGCTGGAAAAATTCCCGGCGCTGACGTTTGAACAATTAAGCTGGCCGCACGACGCGCAGGTTTCCGGCGCGGACGGCGGCGACTACCGCGCCAGCGCGAAATTGTTCGTCAGCAGTCTGCTCGGTTTGAAGGACGGCCTGGCGCAACTGCGCGTGATGCTGCAAAAACTGCCGCAATACTACAACTGGCAGGCCGCGTTTCTGGGCGCCTTCCGCGAAAATTTCTCCACGCAGCTCGACGTGGAAAAATGGTGGGCGCTGCAAGTAGTGGATTTCTCCGCGCGCGAAGCCGGCCCGCCATGGACATCCGGCGCCAGCCGCGACCGGCTTGACGAAATCTTGAGCGTGCCGGTCGAGATGCGCGCGACTTCCAACGACCTGCCCTCGCACGCGGAAATTTCGCTTCAGGCCGTCATCCTCAATTTTGATCCTGATCAACAAGAGCCGATTCTCCAGGCCAGGTTGCGCGACCTCGAACTCGCGCAATTCCGCATGGCCGCGCCGCTGGACGCCCTGGCTGGCGCCTATTGCCGCGCCATCGGGGATCATTTGGACGGGGAAAATCCGCCGCCGTCGCGGCTGGGAAGGCGCACACCGCCGCCATCGCGGAATGGAGCGGACGAGACGGTGAAAAAACTGGACGCCCTCGACGCGCAACGCCGGACAGCCGAGGACGCCATCAAGCCCGATAATTTCAGGCCGTAAGTCTTGAACGCTTATTCGCAATGAAAATTATTATTCAAAATAAGTTTGACATTTGCGCCCGTCTTCCCTATAAATCAATCGCATCGCCCATGACAGGATTTGAGACAACCAGCATTTCACCCGCGCAATGCACCCGCGCAATGCACCCGCGCAATAGTGCAGGGAGTTCTTTTGCCAAAAATCAAGCTCCTTCCGCCGCTGCCGGGCATCACGCAACGATTCTTCAGCCTCCATCAATCACCGCAGGAGTTCATTCAGCGATTGTGTGGCTTCATCCGACGATTGAACGAGTTCATTCAATCATCGAAGGATGCCAACCAGCCGTTGCGTGGCTTCCATCAGCCGTTGCCTGGGTTCATTCAACGATTCTTTGGCTTCCATCAATCATTGCGCGAGGCCAATCAATCATTATCAGACGCCGATCAGCCCTCATTCACAACTTTTTTGCCAAAAAGACACATTGGTCCGCAGATTTCACGGATTGGCGCAGATTTCTGTTTTTCTGCGAAAATCTGCGCAATCTGCGGATTAAACCCTTAAATTCTTAAACCATGAGCAAATCCTATTATTTGCCCTCGGATGACAACGGCAAAGCCACTTG
>DATCDZ010000175.1:0-2244 GCA_036510395.1 Verrucomicrobiia bacterium | reverse complement strand
TTGAAGCGCGAGCCGGTTGACGCGCGCGCGGACATTTTTGCCTACGGCGTTTCGGCCTACGAGCTTGTGACACACCACAAGCCGTTTCCCGGAGAGACGCCGGCGGACATCCTCGCATCGCAAATGGAAAATTCCGCTCCGGTTCCCGTGCGCGAACACAATCCTGAAATTCCCGCCGCGCTTGAAAAAGTGATCCTCAAGTGTTTGCAGCGGGATCCCGACCGCCGTTATCCCTTCATGAGCGTGCTCTCACGCGATTTGCAAAGCGCGCTTTATTTATAGGCAGACCGGCGTGGCATTTTGCCCGGTCATTTCGGCAAAAAAATATCCGTTGCGTGTGATTAGGTTGTTGCATTGAACGGGGTGGATATATAGATTCTTCCCAACCATTAGCACGCACGCGCCGCGTCAAACAGGATTGCTTTTTTGAACCGTCTTTGGAAAAGCACCGGGACGGGCAATGAATATGCGGGCTAACTTATTAACTCTAACACATGAAAATTGCGTTTCCTGAAATCAATCAAATCGCCTACGAAGGGCCGGCATCCAAAACCTCTCTTGCCTTCAAGCACTATAACGCCGATGAAATGGTCAATGGCAAAACGATGCGCGAGCACCTGCGCTTCGCGGTTGTCTATTGGCACACATTTCGCGGCACGGGCAGCGACCCGTTTGGGGTGGGGACCATGCAGCGTCCGTGGGACGACGGCTCGAACTCCATCGCCAACGCGCAGAATCGCGCGCGCGTGGCGTTTGAATTCATCTCCAAGCTTGGCGCGCCGTTTTATTGCTGGCATGACCGTGACGTGGCGCCGGAAGGAAAATCACTTTCCGAGACGAACAAAAATATTGACGCGGTGGCAAAGGTTTTGAAGGAGGAACAGCAACGCACCGGCGTCAAACTCCTTTGGGGCACGGCGAACCTGTTTTCCAATCCGCGTTTTGTCCACGGCGCGGGCACGAGCTGCAACGCGGATGCGTTTGCTTTCGCCGCTGCGCAGATCAAGAAGGCGATGGAAGTCACGCACGAACTCGGCGGCGCGGGCTACACGTTCTGGGGCGGGCGCGAAGGTTACATGACGTTGCTCAACACCGACATGAAACGCGAGCTGGAGCACCTCGCCAAACTGCTGCACATGGCTGTCGCCTACAAAAAGCAGATTGGCTTCAAGGGCCAGTTTTACATCGAGCCGAAACCGAAAGAGCCGACGAAGCATCAATATGATTCCGACGCCGCAGCCTGCCTGAACTTTTTGCGCGAATACGATTTGCTGCCGCATTTCAAACTGAACATTGAGACAAATCATGCGACACTCGCAGGCCACTCGATGCAGCACGAACTGGAAGTGGCGGGCGCGGCAAACGCGCTCGGCTCGATTGACGCAAATACGGGCGACGAACTGCTCGGCTGGGACACGGACCAGTTTCCGACGAGCGTTTATTTGACGACCTACACGATGCTCACGATTTTGAAATACGGCGGCCTCACGACGGGCGGCGTGAACTTTGATGCGAAGGTGCGCCGCGAAAGTTTTGAACCCATTGACCTTTTCCACGCGCACATCGGCGGCATGGACGCCTTCGCACGCGGCCTGAAGATTGCGGCGGCCATCCGCAAGGACGGACGGCTCGCGGAATTTGTGAAGCAGCGCTATTCGTCCTGGGATTCCGGCATCGGCGCGAAGATTGAGAATCGCAAGACCACATTCAAGGAACTTGAAACTTACATTCTCAAAAAAGGCGAGGCCTCGGCGAATGTCAGCGGACGCCAGGAATATCTTGAAAACCTCATCAACGAGTTTATTTAAGCCAAACCATGCAATTGGTTCTGCCAATTGATGGCCCGGGTGGTGCTGGACTTGGTGCGCCTACGCTTGCAGGCTGCTGGTTCATCCCCCATTCAAATACGGCATATTTTGGTCATTCCAAAAACAGCTTTGACTCCGTCTGACAAAACATCCAAAGTGCGGTTTGTAACCTAAAACAGAAAAACCTATGACACGAAAATTGAATCCTCATGTTCTTCTGCTCACCCTCATCGCCACGCTCGGCGGACTGCTCTTTGGATACGACACGGCCGTGATCAACGGCGCGGTGGACAGTCTGAAGGATTATTTCATTGTTCCGCGATTCCCGGATATGCTGACCAATCCCGCGCAGGCAAACGCCGCGAATTCGTTGCTGGGTTTTGTGGTTTCGAGCGCGCTCATCGGTTGCATCATCGGCGGCGTCATCGGCGGCTGG
>DATCDZ010000174.1:0-18916 GCA_036510395.1 Verrucomicrobiia bacterium | reverse complement strand
GACAATTCGACTTTTTCCGCGAGCCAATGCCAGTCGAGCCTGTCAATCGTTTCGGAGGAAACAATTTTGCTCAACGCTTGAATTGCAAGCGTGGCTTGGGCGCGGGCGCGGCGGTAATTTTCTCCGCACAGTCCAACCGGTTTTTGCGCCGTCGCGAGGCAGTGGCACGCACCAGGCGCGAGGGTGAAAATGGTTTCGGCTTTTTCACGGTCAAATTGCGAGAGCGGCTGGCCGAGCAGATCGAATTGAAAATCGGAAATTTCAAATTTCAAATCGGCGGCCGCGAGCGTCAGCAAATGAGATTTTTCAACGTCGGTGTTGACCAGAATCAAAACGGAATCTTTTCCCTCCGCTGATTCGCGGAGCAGCGCGTAAATCGGCGAGTCGGGCGGACTCACGCGCGTGAGCTTCGCGCCGTCAAAAAAGCAGGGATGGTCAGAGATGAGTTTGTTGAGCTGCGCGAGTTCGGGGGCAATGTTGTCGGCGCTGTCCCAATTCAATCCGGTGCAGCCGTGGACGTGGATTTTTTCGGCGGCGAGCCATTCCACGCCGCAGGTGAAACCGAATCCGCCGCCCGGGCTTGTGAGCGCGCAGAGGCGGTTTCGCAGGAGCGACCAAGCGCGGCCTTTTTCGGCAAGGCGGCTGTTGTCGTGCGTTTCGCTGTAGTGAACGTAAGCGCCGATGCGTGAACTCTGGCGGTTCGCGTAATCCAAATACCACGCGACGTCTTTGCCGGAATAATTTTGGAAAAGCTCGGAATACGCCCATTGCATTCCGCCGTCGGTCAAAAGATTTTCGGTTGCCTCCCATGAACCGCCGAGGCCTTCGAGCAGGAAAATGGTTTCGGGAAATTCATTTTGAATTCGGGCGATGATGTATTGCCATGCGGGAACCGGAATTTTGTAGCCGGCGTCGCAGCGGAAACCGTCCACGCCGCGCCGACACCAAATCAAGAGTGAATCCGCAATCATATCCCACAGCTTCACGTCGTGCTGTTCGAGTTCGACCAAATCTTCCCAGACTGTTCCCCACGCGCCGGGGCTGGTGAACGAGCCGTCGGGATTTTTCAGGAAAAATTCAGGGCGGTTTTCCTGCAACGTCGAGCCCCAGCCGGTGTGGTTGATGACAATGTCAATGAAGATGCGCGCGCCGAGCGAGTGCGCGGCGTAAGTCAGCTCGCAAAACTGGTCAATGCCGGTGGCGCGCTTGTCGAACTCGACAAGCGCGGGATCAACCGCCGTCAGATCGAGCGCAGCGTAGGGACTGCCGAAACGTCCGAAGCGCGCGTAGGTCGTGGGCGTGGGATGCACGGGCAATAAATGAATGACGCGGCAACCGAGTTTGTTGACGATGAAGGGCAACTGTTTTGCAAGGTCGCGGAATTTTCCCGACGGCGGCAGCGTGGCGTAGCCGAGGGCTTCGAGCGATTTGAGTTGGGCTTCAAGTTTTTCGTCGTCGGTCGAAGCTAAATTTTTTGTCGCGCCAAATAAACGCGTGAAGGCGCAGTAAATTGTATTTGCCGTTCGTGCAAAATTTGGATGCACGGAAATTCCGATGTCCGGGCCGTCGGGCCAGTGCTGCCAGTTTTTTTCGTCGAGCAGATAGGCTTTTGATTTGAAGAGGCCGGCTTCGGCGAGCGGCAGTTCGATTTGCCAGCCGCCGGCGATTTTCAGCATCGGCAGATCGCGCGAGGATGCGGCGGCGGCGGCGGCACCGCCGGCGCGTGCGGAGATGATTTCGCGGCGCAGTGCGGCGCCGCGTCCCAGGTTGGTTCGCAAAAACGCGCGCAGATTTTTTTGTGCGGGATCCTTGCCATCGTGCAGTTGAAAAATGATCTTGTCGCCGACGAAGCGCAAAATGCGTTCGCCGGGCGCGGGCATCATGATTGGGGCTGGCCGTTCCACGCGGGAAATCTTATTCAAGGGAGGCGCGCGACGCACGCGAAGTTTGCAGGGAGGCGCAGATGTTCTTCGGTTGCGTTGCAACGGGCAAAGCCGTATAAAGTGTTGACGGTTTGTTTTTTTAACCGGTTCGACCAATTCAGCACATGGCGGAAGTGTCATCAAATCCGGGCGAAGAGTCTCAATTGCAACAGACGATTGAGATGTTCGAGGTCATTGTCCAGTCGCAGCCGACGGACACGCAGTCGCTGGAAATTCTGAAGGAGGCTTACACGAAGCTCGGCCGCGAGGAGGACGTGATCAAGACATCCATGCGCATCGCCGAGGCTTACACGCAAATGGGACAGTTGTCGTCGGCGATTCTGGAATATGAAACGGTGTTGCAACGGCGCCCGAATGACATGGACGTGCAGACGGCGTTGCGGAAAATCGAGGACAAGGCCAGCAACGCGACGGCGGATTCCGAGGCCGCGCCGGCGGCGCTGGTGCAGCGAGCGGACCTGTCAAAAGCGCGCAAAAAAACGCGCATGGAGGAAGACGGGGAAATGGACGACGGACGCGACATGATGCGCAAAATCTATGTCGAGGGCAAACTCATCAGCGCGGGCGATTTTGATTTGTGCTGGCACAAGGAGGATTTGACGGCCTCGCCGGCGGACGTTTCCGCGCCATTCATCCACACGCTGAACGAGAAGAGGCTGTTCGCGGTGGATGCGTCGCTCAAGCTGCTGTCCGACAGGTCGCGCGCGGCATATTTGCCGCTGGACCGATACGACGTGGACCTGGACCTGATGCGCGGTTTTCCGGCGGAAGTGTGCCGGCGCTGGTGCGTGATCCCGTTCGACCGGATGAGCAAATCCATTTTGGTGGCGACGGCGAACCCCTTCAACCAACGGGCGGCGAAGGAACTGGGCGAGGCGACTTCGCACCGGCTGGTGTGGTATCTGGCGTCGCCGTCCGAATTGATGAAAGTTGTCCGCAAAGCATTCCGCTAAAACCATGTCCAAAGTCAAATCATTTGGAGAACGCATCGCCGACGCGCTCGTCGAGGACGGGCTGTTGAGCGCGGGACAGGTGGAGGAGCTGCTCGAACAGCAAAAAAAACAGGGCGCGCGCCTCGTCAAGCTCATCGTCGAAAAAGCCTACGTCAGCGAGGCCGACCTCGCGGTCTGCATGGGACGCGTGCTTAACGTGCCGCCGATCAATCTCTCCCGCGTCAGCATCCCGGATGAACTGACGGAATTGCTCCCGCGCGAGACCGAGTATAACCACAAGGTTCTTCCCGTCGTGCGGCTGGAAAACAAACTGTTCCTTGCGATGGCCGACCCGTTGAACGTCCTCGCCCTCGACGACGTCAAACGCATCACCAAGCTGGAAATCTCGCCGCTCATCGCGTCCGAAAAGGCCATCACCGACAAGCTGACCGCCATTGATTCCGCCAAGGGCGGCGGTTCGATGGAGGACATCATTGACGCCGCCCAAAGACGGAGCGATGAAGACGCCGACAGCGTTGAAGCCGTCAAGGAGGCGGTCGAAGAAGTCAACCTCGACAAACTCGCCGCATCCAGCGAGGAGGCGCCCGTCATCAAGCTGGCCAACCTGATCATCGTGCAGGCCATCAAAGACCGCGCCAGCGACATCCACCTGGAGCCGTTTGAAAAAAACATGCGGCTGCGCTACCGCGTGGATGGCGTGCTGATGGACGCGACGCCGCCGCCCAAGCAGATGCAGCTCGCGCTGGCCTCGCGCTTCAAGATCATGAGCAGCCTCGACATCGCCGAACGCCGAATGCCGCAGGACGGACGTATGCGCGTCAAGGTCAGCGGCAAGGACTATGATTTGCGCGTCTCAATTCTCCCGACGGTTCACGGCGAAAAAATCGTGCTGCGCGTCCTCGATAAAACCAATTTGTCCGCCAGCCTCGACAAACTCGGACTGGATCCCGACACCTTCAAGCAATTCAAAGCCGCCGTGGACGCGCCGCACGGCTTGATCCTCGTCACCGGCCCGACCGGATCGGGAAAAACGACGACGCTCTATTCCGCGCTCAATGAACTCAACAGCCCGATCTACAACATCGTCACCGTCGAAGACCCGGTGGAATTCCAGATTCCCGGCATCAACCAGGTGCCGACAAAAAAAGACATCGGCCTGACGTTCGCCAACGCGCTGCGCTCCATTTTGCGTCAAGACCCGGACATCGTGATGATCGGGGAAATCCGGGACACCGAGACCGCCGAAATTGCCATTGAAGCCGCGCTCACCGGCCACCAAGTTCTCTCCACGATGCACTGCAACGACGCGCCCGGCGCCATCGCGCGCCTCGACGACATGGGCATCGCGCCATTTTTGATTTCGTCCTCCGTGATCTTGTCCTGCGCGCAACGGCTCATGCGCCGCATCTGTCCTCATTGCAAGGAGCCCGTGACGTATCCCGCGAAAATGTTTGAAGACCTCGGCATTGATCCCGCCGATTTCAACGGCGTGCAGCTTTACCGGGGACGCGGCTGTGAGCGCTGCAAAAATTCCGGATATGCCGGGCGGCTGGCCATCATCGAGGCCATGACCATTTCCGACCAGATCCGCAAGCTCATCATCGCCCGCGCCAGCACGCGCGAAATGGGCAAAGTCGCCATCAAGGAAGGAATGCGCACGCTCCGCATGGTCGGCCTCGACCGCGCGCGCGACGGCACCTCGACGCTGGAACAAGTCCTCGTGCTGACCTCCGCGCACTGACGCACGCTCAAAACACCACCCGTTGCGGAACCACGCCCGGCTGCGGCCCTTTCAACATCCACGGCGGCGGTTGCGGTTTCCAGTCGGGGTTGGCCTTCACCTTCGGCGCGGGGTTTTGTCCGGCGACTCCCGGCAAAACTCCAAATCCGCTGTTGAGATGTCCAGGCGGGCTGGACGGATTTGCCGGCTGATGATCGAACGCGGACTTTTGCATCGCCGAATAAAGCCCGTCGCCGGATGAATCGCCGGAAGATTTGGACGGCCTGCTCGGTTCCAGCAGTTTTCGGAAATCCGCCATGTTCTCCGCCTGCACCGGACTTTGCGCCGGCTTCGTCGCCGCCGCGCTGAAATTTTTTAACCAGTCCGCGTCCAAGTTCTGGCCTGCACCCGCGCCGTTGCCAGGCGCGGGCTGATGAAACGAGGCCGCCGCCTGCGACTGCGGCAGTTGATTTCCAAATCTTCCGCGCGGCATATCAATGCTGTTTGCGTTCAGCCATGCGGATTTATTCTCCCGAAAATCTCCGCCCGACGACGGCGTGGCGATTATAAACCCGGCGGCACCGTTGGTTTGCATCTGATCCTGCCGCTCATAAAAACTTTCCACCGCCGTCGGGTTTTCCGGCTGTCCGGCGGCGTCGTATTTTTTGATTTTCAATTCCTGTGCCGGCGTTTTGACTTCGAGAATTTGCGCTGGTGTCTTCATCCACCAGTCACGCTGGTCCGCCTCGGCTGCCGAAATCGTCACTTGTTGCGGCATGGGCACCTGCGCGCTTGTCGTTAAAGGGGTTTGAAACCTGATATTCGGCGCTTGAACCATGCTGTCAAAACCAGCCTCACCCGGCGGGAGCGCCGCGAGAGACGGCGCATTGGACACCGCATCGCCGTCGTCCGGCGTGGAAAAAATGATGGATTGCCCAGACCCCGTCAACGTCTGCGCCTGCGTTAATGAAACCACCGTCACCGCAATCCCGGCAGCAATCAACCCTCTTTTCAAATTTGAAAAACTAAAATCCATTTCAAGATTAATATGCTAATGCAAAAATCGCCCCGCGACAAGCGAATTCGATGGATGCGATCCCTGTTTTCCGGCCTTCAACTTTCAACCCGTTTCACTGTCTTTCATATTCGCCCTTGCCGATTTTCTTGAGCACGGTGAAACCCGCCTTTTTCGCGTCCGAGAAGGACACCGGCTTGAGCTTTTGCGGTGAGCTGAAACTGGAGATGATTTTGCGGACCGGCTTTTTGCACGCCGGACAATTCGTGAGCGGTCTGGCCGAGAGCGGACGGTTCAACGTGAATTTCCCGCCGCAGACCTTGCACCCGCCTTCGCACAGTTCGTATTCGTAGATCGGCATAACCAAACCAGATTTAATTCTGACGCGGCTTTGCTTCGCGCCATTCTTCCAATTTCATTTTTGCAGTTCGGATTTGCTTCGCGCTGAAACCGGGATGGCCCCCGATTTTTTGCACTATTTTTTCCGCGCGATGGATGTTGCCGGAATGCAAGCCGTGGGCCTCGGCCAGTTTCAGCCACGAATCAAAATCCTGCGGCTGCTCTTTGACTTTGCGCTCCAGAATCTCAATCGCCGTTCCCAGATAACCGCACGCGAGCAGTTCGTCAACCGATTCCGGCAGGACGACGGCTTCCGGCGTGCGTTTGGGCCGCCCCCAGTCCTGGATCGAACGTCGCGCGTAATCAATGTGGCCGGGCGGGATGTGCGGCTGTTTTTCCAGCGCGCGCAAAACTTCCGCCGCCTCGTCGAATTTTCCCTCCGAACGCAGACGATAAGCCTCCGTCAACGGCTTCGGTTTCCGGTCATTTTCAAATTGGATGCCGCTGCGCGCGAGCAATGTTTCCAGCACGAGGATGTTGGCGTCGCCCGAATTTTTGAGCGTGGCGCACAACTGCGCGGCCTCCTCGTGCCGTCCGCTTTTGAGCAGGCTCGCGACCATGTCCATGTTTCGTGCGCTCTGGTGCGGGTCAAATTCACGTTTGTCTTCCGGGTCAACGAGACGGTGGAAACAGCGCGCGCCCAATTCAGTCAGGCAACCAGCCCAAATGATGGCCATTAATCCAGCTATGAGGAACATTGGCGGCGCGGAGGCAATCGAATACGGCAGGCTGAAAAGGATTGCCAGCAGAAAAAGCGTCAAACCGCAGCGGATTCCGCGACGGAGCAAATCCGCTTTGACGTTCTCGCCCGTCAGCCGCGAATCAAATCCGCTCAACCACCACGCAATCGCGGCAGCGGCCGTCAGCAGGATGATGTTCAGAATCACGAAATGAATTTTGAATTTCGACTGTGGAATGTCGAATCGAAAATGGATAAGATTTTCGCGAGTGTGAGCGATGAAAGCCAGTTCTTCAAAAAATTTCCTGACTGCCGAATGGCGCCATTTGGCGATGCTCAATTTTGAAATCGAAGCAGCGGCACTCGCACCTTTCGTCCCGGCTGGCACGGAACTGGATTTTTGGAACGGCAAAACATTTATCAGTCTTGTGGGATTTCTTTTTCAAAACACAAGGATTTGCAGGGTTCCAATTCCGTTCCATCGTCATTTTGAAGAAGTCAATTTACGATTTTACGTTCGTCGGAAAACCGGCGACGGCTGGCGGCGCGGCGTTGTTTTCATCAAGGAACTGGTTCCGCGAAGAGCCATCGCACTTGTCGCCAGAAAATTTTACAACGAAAATTACGTTGCACTGCCAATGTCGCACCGGATTGAAAAGATTCGGGAAGAAATAAAATCCGTTTCTTATTTTTGGCGGTTTGACGGCCTGGAAAATCATTTAAGAGTGACCACTCGCGGCCACGCGCAACCGTTGGTTGACGGCTCGTTGCAGGAATTTATCACCGAACATTATTGGGGTTATGCAGCGCAACGCGATGGCTCCACGATGGAATATCGCGTCGAGCATCCGCGCTGGCAGATTTGGGAAACACAGACGGCGGAATTGCACTGCGATACCGCCGGTTTGTATGGCAAAATATTTTCCGGATTTTTGAACCGGCCTCCGTCTTTCGCCTTTCTTGCGGACGGCTCTGACGTAAAAGTGCATAAAGGAATCAATTTGATGGCATGAGCGAAAACAAGACCAAACCGGTTGGCTGGATTCTTTACGACGATTCGTGCGGGTTTTGCCGGCGCTGGGTTCCGTTTTGGGAAAAAACCCTGATCCGGCGCGGGCTTGCAATCGCCACGCTGCAGGCGGATTGGATCCGGCAAAAATTGCGGTTGCACGAAAATGATTTGTTGCAGGATTTGCGACTGCTGCTTGCGAATGGCGAACAAATTCGAGGTGCTGATACTTATCGTTATGCGATGAAACGAATTTGGTGGGCGTATCCGATTTATATTTTTTCCATCGCGCCGCTCGGCAGAACGATTTTTAATTGGAGCTACAGAAAATTTGCCACGCACCGCCATCAAATTTCGCGCGCTTGCAAACTTGATTGAACTATTTCTTCAAAAACGCGCTGAACAAATCTATCGGCAGCGGCAGGAACGTCGTCGTGTTGTGTTCGCTCGCCATTTCGCGCATGGTCTGGAGATAGCGCAGTTGCAGCGCAATCGGTTCCTTCGCGATCAGCGCGGCGGCCTGCACCATTTTCTCGGCGGCCTGGAATTCGCCTTCCGCATTCACGACCTTCGCGCGGCGTTCGCGTTCGGCTTCGGCCTGCTTGGCCATCGCGCGCTTCATGCTGTCCGGCAGCGCCACGTCCTTCACTTCCACAGACGTAACCTTGATACCCCACGGCTCGGTCTGCTTGTCAATGATCTCCTGCAATTTCTGGTTGATGACATCGCGTTGCGCCAGCAGGTCATCCAGCGGCGATTGTCCTAGCACGCTGCGCAAGGTCGTCTGCGCGATGAGCGAGGTCGCCTTCCAGAAATTTTCCACCTTCACCACCGCCGCGTTCGGGTCCACGACGCGGAAATAAATCACCGCGTCCACCGTGGCGGGCACGTTGTCCTTGGTCATGATTTCCTGCTTGGGCACGTCAATGGTCACGACGCGCATATCCATCCGCACCATTTTGTCCATGACGGGGATGAGGAAAATCATGCCCGGCCCCTTGGCACCCTGCAATTTGCCGAGCCGGAAGATGACGCCGCGCTCGTATTCGCGCAAAATTTTGACCGCAGAGGATAAAATGAAAAGCCCAACGACGAGGAGTGGAATGATGATCACCGCCGCCCCGCCGATGAGATGTTGAATTGATTGTATGTCCATAATTGATCCTGGTTGATGGTTGAACTGCCTTAACGGTTAAACTCGAAACGGGCGGAACGCAAAGAAATTCGGCAATGTTCTGACTGCCAGTTTCATGCTCGCATTGCGTTAATCCAGCCGGCAATACGCCGCCAGCCCGTGCAATCCGCCTTCACGGCCAAACCCGCTTTCCTTGTAGCCGCCGAACGGACTCGTCGGGTCGAACTTGTTGTAGATGTTCGCCCAGACGACGCCGGCGCGCAGCTTGTTCACCATCTTGAAAATCTTGCTGCCCTTGTCCGTCCACACGCCCGCACTCAAACCGTAAGGAATATTATTGGCGCGCTCGAACGCCTCCTCCGGCGTGCGGAACGTCATCACGCTCAATACCGGCCCGAAAATTTCTTCTGACGCCACGCGATGCGCGTGCGTGACGCCCGTGAGAAACGACGGCGCGAACCAATAACCTTTTGCCGGAAGCGTGCATCGCGTCTGCGTCAACTCCGCGCCTTCGTCAACGCCGCTTTGCACCAGCATTTTTATTTTTTCCAATTGCGGTTTGGAATTGATCGCGCCGATGTCGGTATTTTTGTCGAGCGGATTGCCGACGCGCAACGTCTGAATTCTATCGCGCAATTTTTTGATGACCGTCGAATAAATCTCTTCCTGCACGAACAAACGCGACCCAGCGCAACAAACGTGGCCTTGATTGAAATAAATTCCGTTGATGACGCCTTCGATGGCCTGATCAATCGGCGCGTCCTCGAACAAAATGTTCGCCGCCTTGCCGCCAAGTTCGAGCGTAAGCTTTTTCGTAGGACAGGCGTCGCGCCTGTCTCCATCTGAAAATTTTCCTGAAATTTGAGACAGGCGCGACGCCTGTCCTACAATTTTTGCAATCGCCTTTCCAACTTCGGTCGAACCGGTGAACGCAATTTTATTCACGTCGGGATGATTCACAATCGCCGCGCCGGTTTCGCCCGCGCCGGTGACGATGTTAACCACGCCTTCGGGCAATTCCGCCTCCTGAAAAATCTGCGCCAGCCGCAACGCGGTAATTGAAGTCGTTTCCGCCGGTTTCAAAACAACGGTGTTGCCGCACGCGAGCGCGGGCGCAATTTTCCACGCGGCCATAAGCAATGGAAAATTCCACGGAATAATCTGCCCCGCGACGCCGAGCGGCGACGGCGTTTTTCCGGGAAACGCGTATTTCAACTTGTCCGCCCAGCCCGCGTAATAAAAAAAGTGCGCGGCCACGAGCGGCAAATCCACGTCGCGACTTTCCTTGATGGTCTTGCCGCCGTCCATCGTTTCGAGCACGGCCAGCTCGCGCGACTTTTCCTGGATGATGCGCGCGATGCGATAAAGATATTTGCTGCGCTCGCGTCCCGGCATTTTGCTCCAAACTTTTTCGTAGGCGTGCCGCGCGGATTTCACTGCGCGATCCACGTCGGTCGCGTCGGCCAAAGAAATTTCCGTGATTTTTTCTTCCGTTGCGGGATTGATGGATGGAAAATATTTTTGCGAATGCGGCCTGACAAATTTTCCGCCGATGAACAGTTCATGTCGCGGCGCGATGACGTAATTTTTTGAATCTTCCGGCGTGGGCGCGTAATTCCATTTGTCGCCGAAGTTCAACCGGCGTTCGCGCAATGGAACAACGGCGTGATTTGTCGCAGCGACGGCGCGCTTGGCGGAAATCTTTACGGGTTTCAGTTTGGTTTTCATTTTGAAATTCTTTTTTTGGTCGAGTATTCAGCCGGCGTTTCGTGCAAAGCGAACAAGTCAGCAGTTTCCATCGGCGGCGAGATTTTCTGCGAGGAGGATTCAAAAATTTCATGCAACAATTCCGTCCACGGTTCAGGCGGAAAAGCCTGCGCGCCGCGCCGAAGCAATTGCCGGTTTCCTTCCGGCACGTCGCCATCACGAACGAGAAGCGGTGTCAGGTGAAGTTTTTCCAATTGCTCAATCGCGCCTGACCATGTGCCACCTTCATTGTAGCCGGAACTCACAACCAGCCCAAAATCCGCCAGCGCATAAATCTGTTTGTTGCGCTGCATCGCGTTGCCGACGTTGAACCCGGCTTCAGGATCGAAAGCTGAAACCAATGTGAGTCGTCCGTCTTGAATTGATTCTCGCGCTTTGCCAGATGTGGCCGACCGCAAAAGACTGTCCGCCAGCACGCCCACGACTGTCCCGTCTGCTTCGAGCGCGGCGAGCATTGCAAATTGATCCACGCCGCGCGCACCGCCGGAGACGATTTGCATTTGTTCGTGCGCCGCCTTTGCCGCGACATTGCGCGTGAAAGTTTCACCCGCTGCGTCCACGTCACGCGAACCGACAACGGCCAAGCCGCCGCGCGACAAAAGTGTTATCTCGCCACAGCCGTAAAGCAATGGGGGAGAATTTTGTTTCAGTCGAAGCAGGCGTTCAGGATAATCCGCCTCGTTGCGGCTCGTCACCCATACGCCCGCGCTCTGCCACGTTTCCACCGCCATGCTCAACATCAAGCCACGTCCAAGCAACGCGGTGATTTTCTCTGCGTCAACTGTCAGTCCAAATTGTTTCAACAACGCCGCCGCATCTGAATCCAGCAATTGCTCCAAGCTTGCACCGATGCGTTGCAATTGTTTTTCCAGTTCGTTGAACTCGCCGATGCTCAACGGTGAAACACCCTTGTTTTTGCCCGCGCGCAATGGCGAACACAGCAGCAGCGTGGCCTGGGTTGCGGGTGAAAATGAATTGACGCTCATACGAATCAAGTTTCGTCAGTTTTGCTGGTTTGCGCAAGTGCGACGGGAAAAACCGGGCCGCTTCCGGCCTGTCGCAACAACGCGGCGCAAACCGTGAATGTCCAGCCGCTGTCCACCATGTCATCCACGAGCAACACTGGTTTCGTAAAATCGCCGCCGGGTTTGACGGTGAATACGCCGTCAAGATTGTGCGCCTGCTGAAAACCGTTTTGCATTTCTTTCTGCGGTGGAATTGCGCGAGTTTTTTGCAGCACAGGATGAAACGGCAGATTCAACGCCTGCGCGAGCCGTTCGGCAAATTCAGGAACGAGCGTTGTGTGATTCAACGACGGCACACAAGTCACCCACGTCGGCTGCGGCTGCGGTTTCCATTCACGGATCATCTCCAAGACGGCGGCGATCAGCCGGTCGTCGAAGCGCGCGGCTTCGGAATATTTTCCGGCGCGCACCAATCCGCCCCAACCGGCGTCGCCCCAAATTGCCAGCACGCGGCCAGTTTCTGCGCGGAGCGAATCTGAGACTTTTCCCGCGAACTGGTAAGCCTTGAACGCGTCCTTTGGCCACTGTTTGCGCTGTTTGATGGGATGATGCGTGCGTTGGAGAAATTGCGCGGCGCGTTCGGCGAGCGCCGAGGGGAATTGTTCCGCGAGCAAGGGTTCGTCGCGACAAATTGCGCAACGTCCGCACGGTGGCGCATCGCGCTCGTCCAGTTCGCGGACGAGAAATTGCATGAGGCAGGAACACGCGTGGAGGTATTCGAGCATCCGGGTTTGCTCGCGCTTGCGAAGTTCCGTGAGCCGCTCGACGCGCTCCCAAAATGCGGACGCGAGCGGCGCGGCGGTGCGTTTCCAATGATGATCCAGCTTGAGCAGCGGCGCGGGCGATTCCAGCGAAAGCAATTTCAGCGCGTGATCCAGGCGGCCACGCGGAGCGTTCAGTCTGATTTGCAGCTCTGCGAGTGTCAGTCCGTCGGACGCGGCGTCCAGTTGCGCGAGAATTTTTTCGACCAGATCGCGCGGCGGAAAAGCGGTTTCGATGAAGTGATCCGTGATGTCGCTGTCGCCGCCACCACCGAGCAACACCGCGAACGCATCCGGCAACGCGCGCCCGGCGCGTCCGACCTGTTGATAATAATGCACGACCGAACCGGGAAGCTGATAGTGAATAACAAACGCGAGATCAGGTTTGTCGAAGCCCATGCCAAGCGCAGTCGTGGCGACGAGCGCTTTCAGTTTATTGTGGAGCAGCCGCGTTTCGAGTCGTTCGCGCAAACCAGGCTGTCCGAGTTCTTCATCCAGCCCGCCCCAATATGGCTCGGCATCAATTCCATTTGCGCGCAACCATGCAGCCACCATGCGCGCATCTCGGATGGTAAGCGTGTAAATCACACCGCTGCCGGGAAGCTTGGGCAACGTGTGTGCGAGCCACGCCAGCCGCGCGATTTCGCTGGGCAGAGAAATGTTTTGCAGTTGCAAACTCGCCCGCGCCAGCTTGCCACGCTGAACTGTGAGCGCCGCGCCAAGTTGCGATTTCAAATCGGCCACGACGCGGTCATTCGCCGTGGCCGTGGTGGCGAGCACACGGATGTTTGGCGGCAACGATTGCAGGATGCGCGTGATGCGGCGGTAATCAGGGCGGAAGTCGTGTCCCCAGTCTGAAATGCAATGTGCCTCGTCCACGACGAGTAGGCCGATGCGCGTGGCAACCGGCTGCAACATCGTCTGCACAAATTCTTCATTACCCAATCGCTCCGGTGAAACAAGCAAAACATCCACGCGGTCGGCGAGCAATTCGTCGCGGATGCGCGCCCAGTCCTCGCGATTTTTTCCCTCCGACGTTACTCGAACCGCCCGGGCGCCCGCGCGTTCGGCGACGCGATTTGATTTCGCATCAGCGCGAGCAACGGAGAAATGATGAGCGTCGGACCAGCTTGTTGTTCGCGCAGGAGTTTTGCCGCAATGAAATAGACATTGCTCTTGCCCCAGCCGGTGCGTTGCACGACGAGCAGCGACCCACGGCGTTCGATCAGATGTTCGATGGCCTCAAGTTGTCCGGCGCGGAATGTGGCTTGCGAATCGCCGACCGATTGGCGGAGAAGTTCAGTGGCGCGGTCTTGAAGTGGCGTCCCCATTTTCGTTTCGCCCATTCATCAGGACAGCGAAAAATAATCCGCGCCTTGATAATTTCCTTCGACGTTTTTCACGATCTGCATGAGCACGTCGTTGACGAGTGTGCTCGCGCCGAAGCGGAACATCTGCGGGTTGAGCCAGTCGTCGCCGAGGGTTTCCTTGACCATCACGAGGTAGGCCAGCGCCTGCTTGGAGGTGCGGATGCCGCCCGCCGGCTTCATGCCGATGCGGATGCCGGTGGCAAAAAAATAATCGCGGATGGCCTCCAGCATCACGAGCGTGACGGGCATGGTGGCGGCGGGCGAAACTTTTCCGGTGCTGGTCTTGATGAAATCGCCGCCGGCCTGCATGGCGATTTCGCTGGCGAGGCGGACATTGTCGTAGGTGACGAGTTCGCCGGTTTCGAGAATGACCTTCAAATGCGCCGGGCCGCAGGCTTCCTTCGTCTCGGCGATTTCATCGAACACTTTCGCATGGTCGCCGGCGAGGAAGGCGCAGCGGTCAATGACCATGTCAATTTCATCCGCGCCATCGGCCACGGTGCGGCGGACTTCTTCGAGCTTGGTGCGCAACGGATATTGGCCGCTCGGAAATCCGGTGGCGACGGCGGCGATGTTCACAGGCGAAACTTCGCCGAGAAATTTGCGCGCGTATTTCACCATGTTCGGATAAACGCACACGGCGGCGCAGCTCGGCACGTCGTATTTCGCCTCGATGGGCTGGAGCGCCTTGTGACAGAGATAGGCGACTTTGCCGGGCGTATCCTTGCCTTCGAGCGTGGTGAGGTCGCACATGGACACGGCCATTTTCAATCCGGCGAGCTTGGCGCTGGTTTTGATGCTGCGCTTGCCGAACGACGCGGCGCGTTCCTCGACCATCACGGCGTCAATGGAAGTGCGAAGCGGGAAATGAGCAGTGCGGGGAAAAATCACAGGCTGATCCTTTGCGGACAACGCGGAAACTTTCATAATTGCCGCAATTCTGAAGGCTAAAAGGCGCGGCGTCAATTCAGTTTCCCGCCGTCATTTCGGCAGGAGTTCCATGCCGGGCAGGTAAATCGTAAAGGTTGTGCCTTCGCCGGATTGCGTGTGGACGTGCAGCGCGCCGCTGCCTTCCTTGATGAGCCGCTGGACGATGTTCAACCCCAGACCCGTTCCCTGTCGCGGGCCTTTCGTGGTGAAGTAAGGCTGAAAAATTTTCGGCAGCACTTCCCCCGGAATGCCCGGGCCGTTGTCGCGCACCCATAATTTCACCAGCGGCACGGTGTTGTCCATGCTCTCGACGTTGAGCAGCCGGTCGTTCGGGCCGTCCTTGAATTTCGTCAGATTGAGCGGTGTGCGCAACGTCTCGCCGCCGGCTTCGACGCGATGGCTGAACTGCGCGCATTGAAATGCGTTGACCGTCAGGTTCAGCAGAATCTGGATCAAGTCCGTGCCGTTGATTTTCACCGCGATGTCCTCGGCAAGCGGCTTTGTGGAAAATTCATTTTCCAACAGGCTCGGATGAACCCGCACGAGCTGGTTCAAATCGTGCAGCAGTTGGTTCACGCTCACGCTCGGCGCGGTTTCGTCCGATTGCCGGCGGAGAAAGCCGAGGTAACGCCGCGAAATCTCGATACAGTTCGTCACCTGCCGCGCGATGATGCGGAGGCGGTCCTTGATGAATTCCAAATCCTCGACTTCGAGGCGGTTGATGTGATTGAGATGCTTGCTCAAGACCTGGACGAAACCGGAAATGACCGTGAGCGGGCCGTTGATGTCGTGGATGATGCTCGCGTAAATGTCGCCGCGCGTTTTCGCAATCTGTTCTTCGATGCGCTGGCTTTGCAGTTCTGCGATCAGTTCCTGGACTTTTTCCGCGCTGCTGTGGATTTCGCTTTCGAGCATCCGACGCTGCATCGCCTGGTTCACGGCGGCGCGCATTTGAGCGATGTCGAACGGCTTGTTGATGTAATCGCACGCGCGCAGCCGCAGCGCCTGCCGGATGGTGTCGGTCGTCTCGAACGCCGTCATCATGATCGCCTCGATGTCCGGCTTCACATATTTGAGGCGTTCCAAAACTTCAATGCCCGACATTCCCGCCATGCGGATGTCGAGAACTGCGACATCAATTTCATTTTCCTGCGCGAGCTTGATCGCCGTCGGCCCGTCCTCGGCCATGAGCAAATCGTAGTCGTCCTTGAAAATCACCCGGAGCGACTGGCGCGGCCCGTCCTCGTCGTCCACGATCAGCAACGTGCCGCGACGCTTTGCGGGCGTCGCCTCGATGATTTCCGCCACGGCCTCGCTCGCGGCTTCCAAAGGATCATCAATTGCGCTCATGTTCAACAATCATGCTAACAACAAAAAATCCACGCTCAAGAATAAAGAACGTCACGTTTGCGTGAATTGTGAAAGAAGCAATTTTAATGCCTGGTTCGCCGTGACCTGCTTGAACTTCTCGCGCCCGAAACAATTCAACTGGTGCTCCACGACTGTCCCAAAATCAGACGCCAGCGCGATGAATACTGTCCCGACGGGTTTCCCTTTCGTTCCGCCCGACGGCCCGGCGATTCCCGTGACGGCAACCGCAAAATCCGCGCCGAATTTTTTCCGCGCGCCCTCGGCCATTTCCCGCGCGACAAATTCGCTCACCGCGCCGTGCTTTTTCAAAGTCGTGGCACGGACGCCGAGAAAATTTTTCTTCACGCCGTTGCTGTAGGCGACAACTCCGCCGAGGAAAATTTCCGACGCGCCCGGAACATTCGTGATTCCGTTCGCGATGAAACCGCCCGTGCATGATTCCGCCAGCGCCAGGTTTTTTTTCCGTCGCGCCAAAAGATGGACAGCCTTTTCGAAGGTGACGAGTGCCATGTGGCGAGCGGCAAGATTTTGCGGCGCTGTGGTTTTCTTGTCACCCGTCACCCGCCACCTGTCACTGTTTCCTTGGTTTTCGGATTTCGACATTGAAAGTCCCGGCGATGTAGCTTTTCATTTCGTCCGGCGCGCAAAGATAAATTTTCACCGGCATCCGGTTCCTCGCTTCCGCGCCGAATTCCAGGCGCATCGCGTAGCCATCGTTGAAGGCCGTCCTTTTTGTTTCGTCGCCGTCCTTCCAATGCAACGTCACGCGCGCGGCCTTGTCGGCGTTGGTGGCGACGTTGATGGTCTGGCCGGCCAGCGTCCCGGCGGTCGCGCCGCTGAAATTGATCGTCACTCCAAATTCAAGCGGCCCGCGGGTTCCGGCGCGGATCGTCAACGTGCCGTTCGTCGAAAAATTCGCGCGTTCGCAGATGAAATCCTGCCCGTGAATCCGCCCCGCCGCCAGTGAATCGGGAATTGCCACCGCGTCGAGGTTCAGCATCCAGTTCGCGTCGTTCGCAGGCGGTGCGACGAGCGCGGGCTTTGGCGGCCTCTGCGTTCTGGCGGGAGTTTGATTTGGTTTGGCCGTCGTGTCGTCCGCGACGGCTGCGGAATTGTCCTTGGATTTGAAAATCGTCCCGTGATAAACGAACGCCACCGCCACGCCGATCAAAATAAAGATGATGACGACAACCAGCGCGCCGGAAAAACCTTTTGTCTTCGGCGACGCATAAGGATTTGCCTCGGGAATTGTCGGAGCCGGACGCTCGCCGACCTTCGTGCCGGTAATGATGAATTTCGAGTCGTCCGTCGCCGGAGCCTGCGGCGCGGTGATTTTCTGGAAGCATGTCGGGCATTCCATCACCGTGCCGGCCTGCGACGAATCGCACATCATGTGCTGGCCGCACACCGGGCAGGCATATTTGAATTCACTCATGGCTGTCGCTGAAACATTTCACATTCGGGCGCGAACGGCAACATTTTCGTTGAATGGTTAAATAGTTAAAACGTTGAATCGTTTTTCCACTTCGCGTGTTTGACTGTTCACAATTCAACGATTTAACGATTCAACGAATTACGCTTCCCGTTCCTGCGCCTTTGCGTTAAAAACAAGTCGGCCTATGAATAAAAAATCTCCCGTCTCCCGCAGCGGACGCTTCGAGCGCGAAGTCAGCGCCGACGTCGCGCAATTCACCGAATCCATTTCCTTCGACTGGCGTTTGTGGCGGCACGATATTCTCGGCTCGCTGGCGCACGCTGAAATGCTGCACAAAATCGGCGTGCTGAAAAAAAACGAATTGCACGCCATCATTCGCGGGCTTGACCAAATCGGCAGAGAAATCAAAGCCGGAAAATTCAAGTGGAAGCCCGAACTCGAAGATGTTCACATGAACATCGAGGCGGAATTGACCAAGCGCGTTCCCGCTGGCGCAAAGTTGCACACGGCACGTTCTCGCAATGATCAAATTGCGCTCGACATGCGGCTTTGGTTACGTGATGAAATTGTTTTACTACTCAAAGAAATCGCCAATTTGCAGCGCGCCCTGGTCTCGCTCGGCGAAAAAAATTCCGACGTGCTCATCCCCGGCTACACGCATCTGCAACGCGCGCAGCCCGTTTATTTCGCGCACCATTTGCTCGCCTATGTCGAGATGCTCGAACGCGATTGTGAGCGCCTCTGGGACTGCCACTCGCGCGTGAACGTCTGCCCGCTCGGCAGCGGCGCGATTGCTGGAAGCACCTTGCCCATTGACCGCGAACTCGTCGCGAGATTGCTCGGCTTCGTAGGACAGGCGTCGCGCCTGTCTCCATCCGGAAAAATAAAAAAGATGACAGGCGCGACGCCTGTCCTACTTTCGCAAAATTCCATGGACGCCGTGAGCGACCGCGATTTCGCCGTCGAATTTTGCGCCGCCGGCGCGCTGCTCGCCGTGCATCTTTCGCGGCTCGCGGAGGACGTAATTCTCTGGGCGAGCGCAGAATTTAATTTCATCAAGATCGCCGACGCCTACACCACCGGCTCGTCGCTCATGCCGCAGAAGAAAAATCCCGACATCGCCGAACTCACGCGCGGCAAGACCGGCCGCGTCTTCGGTAACCTCATCTCGCTGCTCACGCTGCTGAAAGGCTTGCCCATGACCTACAACCGCGATTTGCAGGAGGACAAGGAACGCCTCTTCGACACCGCCGACACCGTGCGCGCCACGACGCGCCTCATGGCCGCGATGTTGAATAATACCAAGGTGAACCAAGCCGCCTGTGCCGCCGCCGCGAGCGATCCCGCGTTGCTGGCGACCGACCTCGCCGATTATTTGGTGAAAAAGGGAATGCCATTTCGCCA
>DATCDZ010000173.1:0-9151 GCA_036510395.1 Verrucomicrobiia bacterium | reverse complement strand
AGTTTCCACAGCTCAAACCCCGATCACAGGCCATCCTCAAAAAAGTCCTTTGCGGCGACAATGGCATTGAAACGCGGCATCTGGCTTTGCCCGCTCTCGCCGACGTATTCGACTCCACGCCGGACGGACTGCAGGCCCGCTTCACCACGCACGCACCGGCCCTGGCGGTCGAAGCCGCGCGGAGCGCATTGAAAAACGCAGATTGCGCGGCTGAACAAATTGACGCCGTGCTCATCAGCACCTGCACCGGTTATCTGTGCCCCGGCCTGACCAGCTATGTCAGCGAGCAGTTAAGTCTGCGCCCAAATGTTTTCGCCCTCGACCTCGTCGGCCAGGGCTGCGGCGCAGCTCTGCCAAATATGCGCGCGGGTGAAGCGATCATTACCGCCCGGCGTGCCAAAAAAGTTCTCTCCATCTGCGTCGAGGTTTGCAGCGCCGCCTTTTTTATGGATGACGACCCCGGCGTTTTGATCAGCGCGTGCCTGTTTGCCGATGGCGCGGGCGCCGCTATTTTGGCCGACAAGCCTCTGCCTGCGCGCCGCCGCGTTGAATGGAAATTTACCGACTCACGCCTTGTCTCCGCCGAACGCGACACGCTCCGTTTTGGCCACCAAAATGGCAGGTTGCGGAACATCCTTTTGCCGCAGGTTCCGCAGATCGCGAGCGACCTCGCTGAAAAAATATTTTCCGAATCACTCGTGGCGGCCGGCGTGGAGCGCGAACAGGTCACCGGCTGGATTCTGCACACCGGCGGGCGCGACGTGATTCTCGCCCTGCGAGAAAAACTTAAATTGAGCGCAGATGACGTGCGGCACAGCGCCGCCGTGCTGCGCGAATTCGGCAACATCAGCAGCCCCACGGTCTATTTTGTCCTGGATCGCGCCTTGAACGACTCCGTGCCGGACGGCCTCTGGTGGATGTCCGCGTTCGGCGCGGGCTTCAGTTGCCACGGCGCATTTTTGGAAGTGAGCGCGGCATGAAGCGCCGTGTCCAGCCCGAACTCCTCGATACGCTGCCGGCGGGCGATCCTCGCGCCGTTCATTCGCGCCGGGATTTGCGCCGGGTGAACGGCTGGATGCGCCAGCACGTCCTCATGGCAGCCGTGTTGCAAAAAATGTTGCACCGCCATCCGCCCGGACAAATCACCGAACTGGGCGCGGGCGACGGAACTTTTCTCCTCCGTGTCGCGCGAAAAGTTTCGCCGCGCTGGCCGGACGTAAAAGTAGCGCTGGCCGATCGCCACAAATGTGTTTCTGCTGAAACGCTCGCGGCCTTCGTCGAACTGGGCTGGCCGGCGGAAGCCGTCGTGGCCGACGTTTTTGACTGGCTGCAAACTTCCGGCGCGGGCAAGGTTGTCATCGCCAATTTATTCTTGCACCATTTCGAGAACGCCCGGCTTGCGGAGTTATTCCGCCTGATTTCGCAACACGCAAACTTGTTCATCGCCACCGAACCGCGCCGTGCGCGGTGGCCGCTGTTTTGCAGCCGGCTGTTGTGGGTGACTGGCTGCAACGAAGTCACCCGTCACGACGCCGTTGTGAGCGTGCAAGCCGGTTTTTTCGGCGAGGAACTTTCTGCGCTCTGGCCGGACCGTCAAAACTGGCGGCTTGCGGAACACCGCGCCGGAGCCTTCAGCCATCTCTTCATCGCAGAGAAAATCAGTTGAATCATGGCCGGGACAAAATCCATCACGATTGTCGGCGGCGGACTGGCCGGCTTGACGCTGGGCATCGGTTTGCGGCAACGCGGTGTGCGGGCGACGATTTACGAAGCGGGAAATTATCCGCGCCACCGTGTCTGCGGCGAATTCATCAGCGGACGCGGCCAGACCACGCTCGCGCGGCTGGGATTGCGTGAATTGATTGACCGGGCCGGCGTCGTCAGCGCGCAGACCGCCGCATTTTTTTCGACAACCCAATCAACGGCTCCGCGCCCGTTGCCGTCAACGGCCCTTTGCCTTTCACGTTTCACGCTGGACACGGCGTTGGCCAAAGCATTTCGCGAACTCGGCGGCGAATTGCTCGAAGGCGACCGCTTCGCGGGGGATTTTGGCGAAGGCACCGTCCGCGCCACGGGTCGCCGCGCCCGGACGGAAGCCAGCGGCTCGCGCTGGTTCGGCCTGAAAATTCACGCTCGGAACGTTCCGCTGGCCGCCGATCTGGAAATGCACGTTTCACCACGCGGCTACGTTGGGTTGTGCCGGATCAATGACGGCAAGGTGAACGTCTGCGGCCTGTTCCGCAAACGTGCTGACGACCACAGTGAAGCAAAAAACCGGCACGAATTGTTGCGCGGCCAGCCCGGTTCACCTTTGCGGCAGCGGCTCGCCCATGCGGAGTTCGATGAAAGTTCTTTCTGCGCCGTCGCCGGGCTTTCATTGCGGCCACAACAGGCCGGAACACGCGCCGAGCTTTGCGTCGGCGACGCCATCACCATGATTCCGCCGATCACCGGCAACGGCATGTCCATGGCGTTTGAGTCGGCGGAG
Organism: Verrucomicrobiia bacterium; assembly: GCA_036510395.1. Lineage (GTDB taxonomy): Bacteria > Verrucomicrobiota > Verrucomicrobiia > Limisphaerales > UBA11358 > UBA11358. The sequence goes on along the minus strand of DATCDZ010000173.1, from coordinate 6,663 downwards.
CTGGCGCTGGCGCCGCTCGCGACGTGGAGCCGAGGCGAATCATCGTGGCCTGAAGCCCGAAAAAAAATCGCGCGGGATTGCGATGCTGCATTTGCCCATCGCCTCGCGTGGGCGAAATGGCTGCAACGGATCATTCTGACACCCGCGCTTCAAAATCCACTCGTAGCACTCGCCGCCCGCAGCGATTGTATCTGGCGGCTGGCATTTGAGCGCACGCGTTGATTCGGGCGTCAGCTTTAACCACGACCGGACAGGATTTTCCAAAATGACCGGTAAATACGAATTAATTCAAGGGCTTTTGCTGGCGGGACGCGCTGTCACGCTCCTTCAGGGCGTGGCAACCTGTTTTCAAAAGTTAAATGGCGTTGATTTTTTTGTTACTGGATCAGTCGCTCTTGCGGGAGCAACGTCGGGCGATAACAAAGCCGATAAGCGCTCCGACACCAAGGGCGACGCCAATGGCTTTGTAAGGGTTTTCACGGACGGCTTCGTCAGTGGCTTTCGCACTGGCGACGGCTTTATCGCGGACATTGGCCGCGATTTCCTTGGCGCGTTCAAGTGCAGAATTCAGACGTTTGCGTGCTTCCGCCACTTTTTCGCCGGCCACGTCGGCCGTGGCGGCCATTAACGCGCGTGCGTCTTCGGCCAGAGTGCCCATGTCGTTGCCAGATGTGTGTTTGTGTTTATCCATATTCCTGTGTGGTTATGATGGGGTTTATTTGCCGAACATTTTTGCGACGATGAAGATGATAAAGGCTCCGAAAAGCCCACCGCCCGCCAGCAGATAAACCAGGGAAAAGCCGGCAGCACCAAACATCGGTATTATTGCGAGAGCTATCATAGTATAAATGGTTAGGGACTTATACACAATGTTACAGTGACCTTTCATTTTTGAGCGTGGGCTGATTCCACAAGTTCCAACAATGAATTTTTCTTTCGGGTTTTCGCGGCCTTGAATCCGGCCATTTGCCACTTCCGTTTTGTCAGCGTTTTAGCGCGGCTCACTGCCGCCTTTTTGCCAGCGTCTTTCATCCGCTTTGCCCAAACCACAACCTTTGGCCTGTCCCGCATTTGAATAATCGTTTCTGTCGAAATCAAATCCAGATCGTGCATCTTGTGGCAGTTCGGGCAAAGTATAACGAGGTTTGCCAGTTCGTTATGAGCGCGGTTGCCGTCTATGTGCGCCACTTCTAGCACGTCTGCGATGCCAAAGCCGCAATGCGCGCACAGCTTCGGATAATGCCCGAAAGCCAGCTTACGATAATTGACGCGCTTGCTGCTCATGGCTTTTTCGGCGGCGGGCTTTGGTCGGTTGCCTTCACAATGTTTTGCGGGCGCGTCTTTGGCTTTGCCACGCCCTTGCCGTCTGCAATTGCATTGATGATTTGACTGAAATCGCCTTTCAAAGGCTTGTGCATTTTCTGCGGTCTGCTCATAAATTTTATTGTTTGTTTGATTTTCGGATTCCAGTTTCAACCGCCGCTCGTAAAATAATTGACCAAAATGTTTCAGTATATTGCGGGGCAAATGCGCCAGAACCAAGCTCGTCCCATATATCCGAAAGCTGTTTGATTTTCGTCAAACCAAGTTTTGTCCATTGATATGCCATGCCGTCTTTGCTGACAACATACGATTTAATCCATCTGGCCTTTACCATCCTGTCGGCTATTGGCCTGATCGTTTTTAACGTATCCTCAAATTCTTGATTACTCATACGGCTTTTTGAATCAGTGTTTTGTAGGGCAACTGCGGGCTGTCTGTCACGCTGTTTAACACTTCCGAAAAGACATTCTGCATTTCGCCAGCGCGACGGTTGAAACGGAACGTGAACTCGTCAACATACTTCTGCAAATGTTTCCTGCTCATCTGGTGATAAACTCCATGATACCCGCGTTTGAATAAAGCCCAAAAACTTTCGATGCTGTTTGTGTGCGCGTTGCCTTTGACGTATTCGCCGCGAGCATGGCTGACCGCCGTGTGCGGAAACATTTTACTGATGCGAGCGTAGGAAAGAAAATCGTCGCTCATTATCTGCGAGCCTTTGGCCGCTGTTTCTTTGATTTGATTTTCGACGGTTTGCATCGTCACGCGCTCGACAACTTGCGCCCGCACTTCGCCGCCGCGCTGAATCATCCCGACAACGGGCGTCTTGGTTTTCACACTGCGTCCGCGAGTGCCAGCCGTGCGCTTGCTCGCGTGTTTGTTCTTTTCCAAGCCGCCAATGTATGTTTCGTCCACTTCAAACGTGCCGAAAAGTTGTCCCTTGTTTTGCTTCATCGCCGAGCGCACACGATGGTCAATGAACCAGCCCGTCTTTTGTGTCACGCCAACATGTTTTGCAAGTTGAACGGATGAAATTCCCTTGCTGGTAGTCGCCAGCAAATAAATCGCCATATACCATTTCCGCAACGGCAATTTGCTTTCTCCGAAAACAGTTTTCGTGCGGATGGTGAAATCCTGTTTGCACTTCGCGCATTGATACCGCTTGCCGTTGCCGCACTTGTAAATCTTGTTGTGCTTGCAATGCGGGCAATACTCGCCGTTGCGCCAGCGGGACTCGGTGAAATGCGCGACGCACGTTGCCTCATCACAGAAATAATCCGTGAACTCTGTCAGTGTTTTGAACTCAAATATCGTTTTCATTCTGGAATGAGATTACAGTAAAATCTCACTGTTGTCAACTGTCAAATTGAAGATTTATTCACTTGTTTTCTCCTTTGTTTTCAATGGTTTTTGTTTATTTCTTGACGCAAACATCTTTTGCGGTTCAAATCCAGAAATCCCGATGATATAACCGACAATAAGGCCAATAATCGTCTCCGTTCCATAACGACAGATATGCTTAAAGATTTTCTCATCGCACTCGTCAGTGTGCTGATTGGCTACTGGCTCGGCAGTAGCGGTGATGCCAATTCCAAGCGAAAACACTTCAGAAGCAACATTGAACTGCTTACCAGAAAACTTGAAGGCACTTTGATAAGGGATTTGGCTTTTGATGCCGCTGGTGATTTTAGGTATATCAAGCAATTTGAAATGAATGTCTCGGACGTAAGGCCGCACATCAGAGACAGAAAAAAAGTCAGATTTGATGAATCCTGCGCTGCCTACAAATCCATTCGCTTTGGTGCTATCGGCACACTCGAAAATAATGCAGAAGCAGAAAAGGCAAAGGCAAAACTTGTATCCCTTTTGGGCGAAATTTCGGACTGCGCTAAATGATTCAATAAACCCCTGATTTTCCGGCTCTTTCCGGCTGTATCCGTATAATTCCGGCTTACTGTAACATTGTGTATAAGTCCCAATGGTTAATTGTTGGACAGCCCTGCAACCACCTTGCGGCAGTTGCAGGGCTGTTGTTTTTTTACACCAAAGCCTCTGTCCGCCTGCCGTTGGAATTAACGGGAAGAACACCACGGCGCAAATTCGCCGGTCTTTTGTCTGCGGTTCCGTTTTTCGATTCATTTTCGCCGCAGCCGCACAATGCTTCCTCATTGCTGCCGGCTCGCGCCAGCTCCGTGAGCTTTTTATTGGCGGCCTTTTCCTCATCCAGAATTTCTTCAATCAGGCTGGCGGCCTCGCTGTTTCCCAGCAGCCCCGCCCATTCATGGAGGCAACCATAAGATGCAATTTCGTAATGCTCGACTTTTTGACCGGCGGAAATCAGCGCGGCGTTGATCGTCGGCTCGCCTTTGTTCTCGGCGGCAATTTCGTCGCCTTCTTTCAGCAATCCCACGGTCGCTTTGCACTTTTTCGCCTTGGCGGTTTCGCCGAACGTTTGGAATACTTTTTCCAGCTTCGTCACCTGTCCCCTGGTTTCTTCCAAGTGGACCAGAAATGAGGTCTTCAACTTTTCGCAAGTCGCGGCCTTCGCCAGTTTGGGCAGGGCTTTGATGATGCGATGCTCCGCGTCATACATATCCTTCAGTTCGTCCAGAAATAATACTTTGAGTGTTTTCATGTTTGTTTTGTTTTGGTTGATGATTTATTGTTTTTATTTTCAGTGAAGGGCATTCGCTTCTTCACAGCCTTCAATAGGATAGGATGAAGGGCGGAGACGTGCCATGGGGTGTTACCCTGCCGTCAGTTCTTCCGGTTTTGAGCCGGGTTATCCTCCGGCGAGAAGGAATTTATTTTGCGAGACGATTGGCGGGGCGACACTTCAAGGCAGCGGCAAGGCTTCCCATCCGGCATCGAAATAAAGCACCAGAAACAATGCTCGCTTTCCAGCCTCGGCGAGCGAGACTGTGACTGATGCCAAAAGCCGCTCCTCCATTTTACCCGCCGCTGTTTGGCGGCGATTCATTTTGAAAACCACCGCCCTCCACGCCAAGCGCATCGGGCCGGCTTTGATTCCTGATCGGTCGCGCGTGCTGCTGCGCCCGTTTCAGCCCGGCACGGATGACGTTGCGCGGCGAATCGTTGCGCGCGTCATGTCCCTGCCGGATGCACAAGTCGGCGAACTGCTGAAACAAGTGCTCGGCGATTTTGCGAATCGTCACGAGCACGTTGAAAAACGCTTTCGCAACCGCTTCGTGCAGGTGGGCATTTATCTTGAACCCGGCACGATGCCGTCACCCGAACGGCAACTGCTCATCGGCGCTTATTTCACGAACGAATATTCCATTGAATCCGCCGCGTTGTTCAACCCGTCCATCGTGCCGCACCCCGACCAGTCCGGCGCGGCTCCGGGCGAATTGCGTTTCATCCTGAGTTTGCGCGCCACCGGCGAGGGCCACATTTCCTCCATCACTTTCCGCACCGGCACGGTCAGCGCCACGCAGAGCATCTCGCTCACGCCGCCCGCGCCGTTTCTGCTGGAACCGGAACGCGTGCCGAACATCGCCTACACCAAGGGATTGTTTGTCCACAAACTGGAGGAAGCCGGCGTGCAGAATGATTTTTGCCGGCGCGTCATGAACAAGCTGCACGAAGATTTCAGCCTGAAGGAACTGCATGCGGTCCTGCTCGCGTCCGGCCTGACGGACACCACCGATGCCACGGCCACGTGGGCGGCGCGCGGCATTCTGCTGCTGGCGGAATCGAATTTTGAAGTGAACTTCGCGCCGGGCAGCCAGCTTTCGCAGCGCGTGCTGTTTCCGTCCGCGCCCAGCCAGAGCAACGGCATCGAGGACGCGCGCTTCGTCCGTTTCCAAAACGAGGACGGCAGCTTTACCTACTACGCAACTTATACCGCTTATGACGGCAAGATCACGCTGCCGCAATTGCTGGAGACGCCGGATTTTCTACATTTCAAGTTCAGCACGCTCAACGGCCCTGCCGTGCAGAACAAGGGCATGGCGCTGTTCCCGCGCAAAATCAACGGCAAGTTCGCCATGCTCTCGCGCCAGGACGACGAAAATATTTTGCTGATGTTCTCGGACAACATCCATTTCTGGGCCGACCCGAAAATTTTGCTGGCACCCGCGCAACCTTGGGAATTCTTCAAGATCGGCAATTGCGGTTCGCCGATTGAAACGGAAGCGGGCTGGCTGGTGTTGACGCACGGAGTCGGCGCGGTGCGGAAGTATTGTCTCGGCGCCATCCTGCTGGATTTGAACGATCCGTCGCGTGTCATCCGCCGGCTGCGCGAACCGTTTCTGTGTCCGACCGGAGCCGAGCGCGAAGGTTATGTGCCGAACGTGGTCTATTCCTGCGGCAGCCTCTTGCACGGCCGCGAACTGATCGTTCCCTACGCCTTGAGCGATTCCGCCACCAGCTTCGCCACCCTTCCGCTGGATGAACTGCTGGCCGCGATGGAGTAAACGCGGTTTCGTTTTCCGCCAAAGAAATCGCCGGTAGGGTTACACCCCATGGCGGTCGGATGTCTCGTCGGATTATTCTCATTCCATGAACGGAAAGAATCTTTTCTCCCGAAGCAACAAATTTAGCCTCGTGTTAAGCGCTGCGCTCCTGACCGCGCTGACCGGATGCGTCGGTTATGTTGACGGGCCGCGCGCCGGTGTATATGTGGCACCTCCTGCGGTGGTCGTGGAAGATGATTATATTTATTACCCCGACTATGAAACCTATTACAGCAGCAGCCGGCATCAATACGCCTATCTGGATGGCGGCGCGTGGGTTTCACGGCCTGCGCCGCGCGGTGTCTCGGTGAATGTGTTGCTGGCTTCGCCGTCGGTCAGGATGAATTTCCACGATTCGCCGGCGAACCACCATGCGGAAATAGCCCGGGAATATCCGGGTCACTCGCCATCCGCCGTGCATCAAGGTCAGAAAGAAAATCAAAAGGACGGCAAACGCAGCCAGCCCGGCCAGCGCAATCAACGCGATGATCGCGGAGACAATCAGGGAAGATAACCAGCGAACCACACTCGCAAATTGAAAGGAACATTATGTTGGGAACTATTTTATTGGTGCTGCTCATATTGATGTTGATCGGGGCATTCCCGGCGTGGCCGCACAGCCGGACCTGGGGCTACTACCCCAGCGGCGGACTCGGCTTGGTCGCGGTAATTCTCCTTGTCTTGATTTTACTCGGCAGAATTTGAACCGGCGGTTCTCAAACCAGACGAAATATCCATTATGTTACAAAGCATCAAACTGCTGTTTGGAAACAAACTCGGCGCGTCGGATGGCGGCATCGGCCATGTGAAGGATTTTTATTTTGACGATCAGAACTGGGCGGTGCGTTATGTGATTGCGGAC
>DATCDZ010000172.1:0-20371 GCA_036510395.1 Verrucomicrobiia bacterium | reverse complement strand
ACAAGCAAGGGCGTTGATTGGACGGGCACGTTGCAGGCGCAAAACATTTCCTTCGGGAACGGCGTATTAAACGCAGATTCGGCTTCAAAAACCACCATTGGCGGCTCTCCAGTGACCACCACCACGACATACCCGAGCGGACGGCAGACTACTACCACCACCACCCCAAATTCATCCACCTCGACCACGCTGAACTCCGAGCCGCAAAATTCATCCAACCCCGGCGGTTTCATGTATAACACGCTCACGGGAATCACGCCGTCAATCGGGTTTCTAAACGCCGATGGCGTCAAGGCGACCCTTTCATTCCTGAACCAGTCCTCCGATGCACAGGTTGTCTCCACGCCGCGCGTCGTGACGCTGGACAACGAACAGGCGACCATCTCCGTCACCCGCGCGTTCCCCATCTTTGCCACCACCGCAGGCACGCAAGGTTCGCCCGGCGGCTCTTCCGTCACTTACAGCAACGTCGGGATCATCCTGCAGGTCACGCCGCACATTTCCGCGAACGATTATATCTGGATGAAAGTTCTTCCCCAAGTCACGAGTTTTTTTGACACCGTCACCAAGACCATCGCCGGCCAGATCAATCAGGCAGATGAATTTGATTCTCGCGTGATTGACACGCAGGTTCTCATCCCCAACGCCAACACCCTCGTCATGGGCGGCATGGTCAAGGACAGCCCGACGGCCAGTTACACCAAAGTGCCGATTCTTGGCGACATCCCCATTCTCGGATATGCCTTCCGCAGCGAAACCAAAAAAATGGACAAGCAAAACCTGCTTATTTTCATCACCCCGACGATTGTCAGGGACAGCGACTTTCAACCCACCGCCACTGATTTCATGAACTCCCGTCCGATCAAGGAAAAGGAGCCTTTGAATCCGAACAGCGCATGGGATAGCGGCAAGCCGCGTGACTGGAGCAACCCGAAAAACACGGATCCCACTCAAGTCATCATCAATCAAAAAACCACGGATTAGCTATCAACGCCAAAAATGCTATTGTGGCCGATGACGATGACTAAAAGCTGTTTTATGAAAACCGCAATCTATGGTGCAGTGGCGATGTTGGTGCTGTTTCTTGGTGCCGCCCATTTGACCGCGCAGACGGTTGTCAAAACATTGGGCGGTGGTCCTCTCAACGATCCAAATGTTTGGGCCGGTTACTCGGATGGCAATACAGCATCCGACTCCCAGTTCAACACACCGTGCGGCATTGCCGTGGATATCAGCGGCCGTTATTTGTATCTGGCCGACAAGGGTAATAATGCAATTCGCATCATTGATTTGACCCTTGGCAAGACTTCACATTTATATGTCGCCAACCCCGCTTTGATTAATAATCCGATAGGAGTTGCTGTTGACAGCATCGGCGATATTTTTGTCCTCAATTACGGCAACGGCAACAATGGGACGGTGCTGAAATTCGACTATTTAGGCAACCCGCCGACCACCAAGGCTGTGAATCTGGCCAATGTCGGCGGCATCACGCTGGACAACGCTGGCAATATTTATGTGACCGTCAATAACAACCAGTTGATACGCATCACCAGCACCAACACCACCACCATAGCCACTATCCCCATTGCCGGAACATCGTTGCAAGGCATTATTGTAAAAAGAGCGGGGACAAACGCAGGATGGATTGCCGCCTGCGATGCTGGCAACAACGGCATTTACCTCATCGATCCCACCAGCGGCCTTTTCACCACCTACTCCGGATTTCATGGTCCGGGCGATTTTCCGGGCGGAACAGACTCGGCCTCCAGTTCACAAGCAACATTTAATCAACCCATGAGCCTGGCGGAAACGAGTGATGGAAGCCTCATTGTGGCCGACTACGGCAACAATCGTGTCAAGGTTGTGTCGGCCAGTGATGGTGAAGTGGAAAATCTCTATGGCGTCCCATCCAGTTATTGGGTCGGGCCGCTGGATCCGGCCGATGGTGTTTATCCCGGCTGGTGGGATGGGACTGTTCAAATTCCCGATGTGGTAGGTGACGTTGAAGCGCGCCAGACTTACGGCCTGGTTCTTGCGCCCAACGGCACCCTTTACGTTACGGAAAATTATTATGACATCATCCGCAAGGTTACGGGCGGCGGTTTTGTGCCGCCGCCGCCGCCGCCCACCACGCCGGGTGAGCCGTTCGCAACGGTGAACTTTGGGCAGGTGAGTTTGACGTGGTCGGCAAGTTCAAGCGCGACGAGTTACAACGTCAAACGTTCCACAATCAGCGGCGGCGAAACAACCATCGCCAACGTGACCGGCACAAGCTACACCGACACGAACGTGCTGAACGGGACGACATACTACTATGTGATTTCAGGCGTGGGTGCCGGCGGCGAAAGTCCAAATTCATTTGAAACAGGCGTCACGCTGCCAACGCTTCTCCCGCCGACGGGGCTGGCCGCGACGACAAACTTCAATTTGGTGCATTTGACGTGGTCGGCGAGTTCCGGCGCGGCGAGTTACAACATCAAACGCGCCACGTCCACCGGCGCCGAAACAACCATCGCAAGCTCGGCAGTCACAAGCTACTCTGACACGACCGTGGCCAACGGGATAACCTATTTCTATGTTGTTTCAGCCGTGAATTCCGGGGGCGAGAGCACAAATTCTTCCGAGATAAGCGCCACGGTGCCGATTCCGCCGCCTTCATCGCCGACAATCGGCTGGTATGACTTTGAAGGAAACACCCAGACGGGTTTCTTCTCCGTGCTCCATCCCGTCAGCGCCGGAAACCCGTATGTTGCCAACAATCCCCTGCTCATCGCGATCAATCCGGGCACCAACGGCGTTTCGACCCTCTACATCACCATTCCGCCCTATACCAACAACACTCCCGCGAGCACCGTGGTCAACAATGGAAGCCTGGCACCGGTTTATCAGGACAACCAATTGCAGGGGTCGCCCAAAGTCAATCCATTGCCGTCGCTGGCCTTGTCGAACGGGCTTGTGACGATAGAAGCCGTGAACGTCAACGGCGTCGGAGGATTCAGCCCGGTGGCCTCGGCTTCGTTTCTGTTTCAGGCCGGCACGCCGACGATTTTGGGAAACAACGCCGCACAGTTCACGCTCACTGATGTCACAACCAACGTCGTCTTTTATTACACGATAGATGGCACCGACCCGACCAATGCGCCATCAAGCCAGCAAGTGGTCAGCACAAACGGCACGGCCACCATTTCGCTTGACGGAAGCACCAACATCTTTTTCCAGGTGCGCGCTTTTGGCTATTTGTCGCAGTCCAATTATTTAATGAGCGGGGTTGCCCAGCAGAATTTTGTCCCCGGTGCCTTTATTCCAAACACCATTAGCTTCGGCTTCACGTCAGGCGAGGCGTCCACCGCATTAATAGCGTCGCCCGGGGAGACTTTTGTGGCTCCGGTTACGCTGACAACTCTGCCCGGCCAGAAGATTTACAGTTTGCAGTTCAACTTGGTCGTCACCAATGCCGGTCCGAATCCTGGCCCCGCGCCCGCCTTTGGGGGATATTACACCTACACTGTTCCCAATGTTGTGCCTTTTCAATCCATGCTGATGCAGCCCAATCCCACAAATTCGGATTTAGTCATACCCATTCCGCCGGCAATGTTTGTCTCCGGGGTTGGTCTTGAATCTTTGTTAAATATAAACAATTCGGAAAATCTGGTTGCCGTGGGTTGGCTGGAACGCTACAGCGAGACGAATCTTTATCCCACCAAGACGCAGACTTTGATTACATATTCACTGGCACATGACGATCTATTTCCGAACCCCCAGCAACCCAACGGGGTCGTTGTCGGCGGCTATTCATTCACGGTGCCGACGAATGCCCCGCTTGGTAGCACCTACCAAATCCGAATCGGCCTGCCGTCTGCAACTTCTGATGGCGTTGGCGCGCCTGGCAATGATGTGTTCATTTATGCTCCCACAAACGGTTCGCTCAATTCGATCAAAAATGTGACCGTCGGATCGGCCCATTATCTTGCCGGTGATTCAGCTCCGTTCCGCTGGTTCAATGCCGGCGACTTCGGCGACACCAACTTGGATAATGCCGACGTGGAGCAGGTGTTTCAGACGGCGGCTTACGGGCTGAATTCTCCGCCGCTGGGCAGCGATTTCTACGACAGCATGGATTCCGCCGGCGGTTTTGGTGCTGACTATCTCAACATTGGTTATCTCCAAAAAGGCCCTCCGGTAGCCAGCGAAGCCGCATACGGCGAGAACAATGACACTAGCGTCAACTTCAGCTACTTTGGCGACGGCAGATTGGACGTATCCGACGTGTATGTCACATTCCGCCGTTCGCTGGATCCGTCCTTGAAGTTGTATAGCCGATTCTGGACGAATGACACGGTTCACGGCTATTCTGGCCTTGCTGCGGTGCCCTTTTACCGCAGCAATTTGGTGGCTCACACCTCCTCGGCTAAACCCTTGGGCTTGCCGGGTTCCGGCCCGGTTTCCATCACCAACACGCCGTCGGTCAATTTCGCCAGCACTGATTTTGTGGCTTCCGCCGGGCAGGTGCTTCAAATTCCCGTCACCGCAAAAGTCTTCGGCGCATATCCGCTGCGTGTGGCAATGTTGAACATCAGCGTCGTCCCGCTGGACGGCTCCCCGGCGCTGACGGTTCCAATCTCGTTCACGAACACCGCGCTCGGCACGCCCACTTCCGGCTTCACGGCCTCCGATGGCATTAACAATTACGCCGCCGCGTGGCTGGACAGCACCATCGCTGGCATCTCCAACAGCGCGACCATTGGCACATTGACCGTCATCATCCCCACGAACGCGACGAGCCTGTCCGCTTACGCGATCCATTTTGACCACGCCTCGGGTTCGCCCAACGGTGCCGTGTCGTTTCCCCGGCAGGCATTGACCGGACTGATCACGTTGTCCAGCCGCACCAACTCCGCTTACAACGACGGCATCCCCGATTCATGGCGTCTGCGTTATTTTGGCACGATGAACAATTACCTTTCCGTTTCAAATGCCGACGCCGACGGCACAGGCATGGACAATTGGCAGAAATACGTCGCCGGACTTGATCCGACCGATCCAAAATCCAAATTGACCGCCGGCACCGACCAGGCCATGGCGCAAAGCCCGCAGGACAGCGTCATTTACTGGCCGAGCGTGGCGGGCAGGCAGTATGTCGTCCAGCGCTCCGCCGGCCTTTTTCCCGGCACATGGAATTCAATTTCCACAAACGCCGGCACCGGCGGCAACATGGAAATACACGACGCGTCCGGCGGCAATGCCCGTTACTACCGCGTGAGCGTCCAATGATGGAAATGACAGGCTGCTGAAATTTCAACGGCGCGTTCCAGCGAACGCGCCGTTTTCAATTTAACCTTTAGGGTTTTCGCCGGCGACACGCCTCAAATAATCGAAGGAGAAAATGCCGGTGTTGTGTCCGTCCGCCCAGACCGGCCGGATCGCGTAACCGCCCACGCTTTCAAAACGAACCAGTTGAAACGCCGCCGTCTTGAATGTTTGCTCTGGATTTTTATACACGTTGCCCATGATGTCCGTCTCGCCCTTGCAGCCCGCGCACGGGCAGGCGCGGCGCAATTTTTCCAGCGAGATGAAACTCTCGCCGCCGTCATCCCACTTGACCGCCAGTTCGCCGCCGATGTGCTGGATGTCTTTCGGACGCATCAGCTTTTTTTCAAACGCCGTTCAAATGCCGCCAAAGTTTCCGGGCTGACGTGATGCTCGATGCCTTCCGCGTCCATCTCGGCCGTCTTTTCCGAAACTCCGAGCTTGCGCAAAAAAGCCGCCACCGTCTCGTGCCGCCGCTTGGATTCCTCGGCCAGCCTGCGCCCGCAGTCGGTAAGAAAAATCGCGCGATAAGGCTTGGTGTTCACAAAACCGGCCTTCCGCAGCCGCGCCAGCGTGCGGTTGACCGTCACATGGGTCACGCCCAAGCGCCGCGCCAGGTCCACCACGCGCGCCTCGCCGAGCGAAACCGACAAGTCGGCAATCGCTTCGACGTAATCCTGCGCCGTTTCGAGCGCGCGGTCGCGCCGCGAACGCCGCAGGTTTTCGGCCTGCTGCGACGACGGGCGCACGTCGGACGGCTTGCGGATGGAGCGCGGCATGGTTTGGAAAGATAAACCCGGACGTCCGGCCCGGTCGAGGTTTTAATTTGTAACCAAAGCTACATTTTCTGTTGACGGTTCGGATTTATAATGTAATCTCTGCTACATGATTTTGTCCTGGCTAAAATTCCGCCCGTTTCCGGCGTCTGATTGCAATCCATTCGCCGGAATTACGGGAAGATTTTGACCCGCGAACGAGATTCCATGAGCGAAGAGAACCATCCACCCGCAGACTTGTGCGGGCCGGCGGAAGACAAAAACACCGCCGCTTCGCGCCCCGGTGCCGTGTCGCTGGAAGGGATGCACAACAGCGTGACGGTGCCGGACCGCAAAGCCAGTTTTTGGAGGCAAATGGCCGCCTATTTCGGTCCGGGCGTTTTGGTCAGCGTGGCTTACATGGACCCAGGCAACTGGGGAACCGATCTTCAGGGCGGCGCGCAGTTCAAATACGGACTGCTTTGGGTCGTCGGCCTGGCCAGCCTGATGGCGATCTTTCTCCAGCTTATTGCCGCGCGGGTCGGCATCGCGACCGGACGCGATCTGGCGCAGTGCTGCCACGACTGGTATCCCAAGTGGACGCGCGTGCCGAACTGGCTCATGGCGGAAATTGCGATCATCGCGTGCGACATGGCCGAAGTCCTGGGCGGCGCGGTGGCCCTGAATATGTTGTTCCATATCCCCATTTTTTGGGGTGTCATCATCACGGGCGTGGACGTGCTGCTGCTGCTGGCCTTGCAGGGGCTGGGCATGAGGATGATTGAAGGAGTGGTGCTGTTGCTCGTGGCGACCATCGGCGTTTGCTACTTCGTCGAGATTTTTATTCTGCCGCAGACGCAGCCCAGCTTTCTGGAAATGGGCCGGGCGATGTTCACGCCCCATTTGGGTTCGGCCACGATGACGTATGTGGCCATCGGCATCATCGGTGCAACCGTCATGCCACATGTGTTGTATCTGCACCCGGCCCTGGTGCAGAGCCGCAAATTCCAGAAGGATGAAGAATCCATCCGAACCGCAATCCGCTTCAACACCATTGACGTCACCGCCAATCTGTCGGTCGCTTTTCTCATCAACGCCGCCATCCTGGTGCTGGCCGCGATTGTTTTCTTCGGCAAGACCAGCTTCACCGTCGCCGGTGGACAGGTGGTTCAGTTCAACGATTCAACGGACTGGATTCAGGCGGCCAATCTGACTTTGGCACCACTGCTGGGCACGGCGGCCGCGAGCGTTCTTTTCGCCATCGCCCTGCTGTCCAGCGGGCAAAGCGCCACCATTGTCGGCACGATGGCCGGACAGGTGGTGATGGAAGGTTTCATGCGCTGGCGGATCAAGCCGTGGCTGCGGCGGCTCATCACCCGCTCGCTGGCCATCATTCCCACGGCCATTTTTATTGGCCTTCGCGGCGCCAACAACATCAACGACCTGCTGGTTTTGAGCCAGGTGGTGCTGGCATTGCAGCTTCCGTTTGCGATGTTCCCGCTGCTGCATTTCGCCAGTTCCCGCCGGCGGATGGGACAATGGCGGCTGAACTGGTGGCTGCTCCTCGCCGGGTGGGGGTCGGCGCTGCTCATCACGACTTTCGACTTCTACGGTCTGCCGGACGCCGTGAAACAGGCTTGGCAGGTCATCACCGGCGGATAAACTGAAAAGGCTGACCCATGTATAAAACCATTCTCGTGACATTGGACGGCACGCCGACCGACCGCGCGATTATTGAACACATCAAACTTCTCGCGCAACTGGCGAAAAGCCGCGTGGTGTTGCTGCATGTGGCGGACGGCTGGGCGGCGCGAACTTTTGGACCGGACGCAGTCAGCCCCGAGATTACTGAAGATACCGCGTATTTGAACCGGATCCGATCGGAGTTTCAATCCGCCGGAATTCCCGTCGAGGCGGAACTGGCATACGGCGATCCGCCGAAGGAAATCGTCAAGTGGGTCGGCCAAAAAGGCTGTGACCTTGTGGCCATGAGCACACACGGGCACCGGCTTGTCGCGGACATCTTTCTTGGCACAACCGCCAGCCGCGTCCAGCACCGGATCGGCGTGCCGGTTCTCCTCCTCCGGGCAAAATGATTTTGTGCCCGCCAGAAGAAATAAATTTTATTTTCTCCCAAGCTGCGGATCATTCGGGCGCTCGACAAAGTGGAGCAAATTGCCTTCGCAATCTTCAAAAAATAAAATCCGTCCGCCGCCCGCCGCCGGACGTTCCGCCTCGGAAAATTTCACGCCGCATTTTTCCAGTTCACTTTTCGCCACATCCAGTGAATCCACGCGCAGCGCCAAATGACGAAAACCCGCAAGCTTGTTGTTCGCCGTTTCCGGCAGCGATTTTTCCGCCGCGTAAATCTCAAACCAGACGTTGCCGAGCGAAATCAGGCACGTCGGCGGATTCTGGCCGTTGTTGAAAATTTCCCGCGCGCCGAGGACGCGTTCATACCAGTTTTTCAATGTGACGGGATTGTTGGCGACGACGGCTATGTGTTCGACGGAAATGTTCATGGTTTTATTTTCCGCAAATGACGCGGATTCCACAAATCTAACCTGCAAAAATCTGCGTCATCTGCGGACCCGGGGCAATTCAATTTCACCCGCTTGTGCAATTCAATGTTCCGCCCGGACAATTTTTAATTCGATCTGGCGTGTCGCCCGGCTTGGAGGAATCCGTTTCCACCGGCCTCATCGCGGTGGTGCAAATTCTCGCGCGGCGAACCTTCCGGCCAAGGTTAGATGGAAATTCAGATACAAGATGTCGGGACGATGCTGCCAAACAGATAACGACAATGGCGGGAGTGGCGGGGCTCGAACCCGTAACCTCTGCCGTGACAGGGCAGCGCTCTAACCAATTGAGCTACACCCCCGCAAAAAGGGGGACACAAAGGCTAAAAGAAGATTTTGCGGGCGTCAAGTTTTGCTTCGGGAGAATTGGCTGATTTGCTGGTATGAAAATCCGGGCAGCAGACGCCAAGGAGGTGGGGGTGGGGAACCCCGCTGAAGAAACGTGCTGCCACCCGAATGAAGTCAATGTGACGTTTCCGCAACTTTTTGTCAATACAGTTATTGTTCCACAGGTTGAATTTCTGCCGCGCCGCAAATCTCTTGGCTTTACGCCGCCTTTTTTTCCAATAAAGTCCATTCATGGTCGAACTGGAATCGCTCCATTTATTCCACAACCTCGCCTTGGAGGATCTGCAAATTTTGCGTTCCATCAAACAGGAACGCAAAATCGTCGCAGGCGGCCTGGTCTTCCGCGAAGGCGATCCGGGCGACGGCCTTTATTTCGTCAAAAGCGGGCTGGTGGAGATTTCCGGCCTCATCAATGCCACCGTGCGCCGCGCTTTTTCGCAGTTCGGCCCCGGCGAAATTTTCGGCGAGATGGCCGTGATTGAAGACCGTCCGCGTTCCGCCACCGCCGCCGCGCTCAAGGAAACTGAAATTTATTTCATCCCGCGCAATGAAATGCTCGCGCTGCTCCAGCGCTCGCCCGCGCTCGCCTTCAGCATGATGCAGCAAATCAGCCATCGCCTCCGCGATTTCAACCAGCTTCATCTCCGCGAAGCCTTGCAGGCCGAACGCCTCGCCGTCATCGGCAATTTCGCCCGCTCCATCATCCACGACTTGAAAACGCCGCTGACCATCATCGGCCTTTCCGCCGACATGGCGTGCATGGCCGGTGCCACGCCCGAAAAACGCGCGCAGTCGCAGGAGCGCATCCGCAAGCAAATTCTGCGCATCAACGACATGGTCGGCGACATCCTTGAATACACCCGCAGCAACCCCACCGGCACCGCCGCGCTTGCAAAGGCCGACTACGCCGGCTTCATCAAGGAAATTCTGCCCGAACTTCAGGCCGAGGCGGAAAACAAATCCGTCCGCATCGAATTGCAAGGCGAACCGCCGCCGGCGACATTGCTGCTCGATTCGCGCCGCCTGCGCCGCGTCTTCTTCAACCTCGTCCACAACGCCACCGACTTCATGCCCAATGGCGGGAAAATTTTCCTGCGCTTCAATTGCGACGAAAGTGAAATCGCCACCGAAATTGAGGACACCGGCGGCGGCATCGCGCCTGAAATCGCCGACAAACTATTTCAGCCCTTCGCCACTCACGGCAAATCTCACGGAACCGGCCTCGGACTTTCCATCTGCAAAAAAATCGTCGAAGACCACAAAGGCCGCATCTGGACGCGCAGCGAACCACAGCGCGGCGCGATTTTTTGTTTCGCGTTGCCGCTGATAAAATGACCGTTAATCCACAGTAAACCGCGAATGGTTGCATCGGAGGCGGACTGCCGACAAACTGAATTGACGATGCAACAATTTAACGATTCAACGGTTCACGAAAAATGAATCGCATCAAACTTCTTTCCGAACAGGTCGCCAACCAGATCGCCGCCGGCGAAGTGGTCGAGCGTCCCGCCAGCGTCGTGAAGGAACTCGTCGAAAATTCACTCGACGCGGACGCAAAAAAAATCACCGTCGAAATTGGCGCGGGCGGACGCAGCCTCGTTCGCGTGACCGACGACGGCTTCGGCATGAGCCGCGATGACGCGCTGCTTTGCCTCGAACGCCACGCCACGAGCAAAATTATTCGCGCGGAAGACCTAGCTTCCATCGCCACAATGGGTTTTCGTGGCGAAGCCCTGCCCAGCATCGCCAGCGTCAGCCGCTTCACGTTGACCACGCGCGAACGCGAAGGCAATTCGCCGGAAGGAACGCAAATCATCATCGCCGGCGGAAAAATTCTCGAAGTCAAAGCCGCCGGCAGCGCGACCGGCACGAGCATTGAAGTGCGGCAATTATTTTTTATGCTGCCCGCGCGCCGGAAATTTTTGAGGACAGAAGAAACCGAGGCCGCGAACATCCAGCATTATCTCACGCTCGCCGCGCTCGCGTTTCCCGAAGTCGCGTTCACCTTCGTTAAGGACGGGCGCAACGTCTGGCAACTGGCCGCCGTCAAATCCGGCGCGGCAACTTCAAGCCGCATTGAAGCTTTGCGCGAACGCCTCCGAGCACTGCTCGGCGACGAAAAACTTTTATCCGTGAATTTTTCCGCTTCACTTGAAGATGACGGCAACCCTTCCGCGCCGGAAGAAGCCGAAATTTCTTTTGAGGCCGCCCTGCCTGAAAAATCGCAAATCGCAAATCGCAAATCGCAAATCCAAGTTTGGGGCTTGATCGGCTCGCCCGGCGTTTCACGCGCGACGCGCGATGGCCAGTTCATTTTCGTCAACCGTCGTCCGGTGGAAAATCGAGGCATCAACTACGCGCTCATTGAAGGTTATCACAACTCGCTGATGAAAGGCCGTTATCCAGTCTGCTGCCTCTTTCTCGAAATTGATCCTGCCGCCGTGGACGTGAACATCCATCCCGCCAAGCGCGAAGTGAAATTTCACCGCGAGTTTGAAATCAGAAAATTCGTCGCGCAAGCCGTGCACGCCGCGTTGCTGGCGTTTCATTCTGAACCGGCAAAAACAAATTTTGCCACCGAGGCACAGAGAGCACAGAGTCCGAAATTGCAACAGTCGGAAATTATTCCTGCCAGACCGACGGCGGAAACTTACGCGTTGCCAAATTTTCCAGAAAAATTAAAGCCGTCGCCGACAATTCCGCCGCAAATTTCTTCAACCACGCAAACGCCTTTGAAAATCGGCTTCTTGCCGCGTCGAAGCGAAGCGGAGACGGAGTCGCCGGCAGTCCAATCTGCGCCATCGGCGAAATCTGCGGATGCTTCCCCAACTCCCATCTCCAATCTGCCAACTTCTGCGGCGACGCCGCTTTTGAACGTCCCGCTGCGCCTCGTCGGCGTCGTCGGCAGACTTTATGTGCTGTTGGAATCAGATCGCGGACTCGTGCTGCTGGACCAGCACGCGGCGCACGAACGGATTTTATACGAGCAGATGCTGAATCGCCTCGAACAAAATGGCGTGACGCCGTCGCAGAAATTATTGCTGCCGGAGACAATTGAACTGCCGCCGCGCGACGCGAATTTTCTGCGCGAACAACTGCCCGCGCTCACCCGGCTCGGTGTCGGATTGAGTGAATTTGGCGAGCGCACCTTTTTGCTCGATGCGCTGCCGCCGTTCGTGAAAGTGCCGGACACGCGCCGGTTTGTGTTCGACCTCGTGGACGAATTGCGCGCCGCAGGCCGCGAGGTGAACCTGGCGCGGCTCGGCGAACACACCGTCGCCAAGACCGTCTGCCGCCATGCGGTGAAAGCCAACGACCCGCTCGGCGGCGCGGAACTGGCAAATCTCGTTGAGGATTTGCGCCGTTGCGCGATGCCCTACACCTGTCCGCACGGCCGCCCGACGCTGATCGAAATGAATTACCGCGAACTGGAGAAAAAATTTGGCCGAACGCAGTAATTATTTTTATTGCACGATTATAATTTTCATTCGTGCCAATTCGTGAAATTCGTGTAAAGATTTTCTGCCCATGAACGAATGGAACATCCAGTCCCGCGCCCACGACTGCGAGGCGTGCGCCCAGCCGTTTGCCGACCGGCAACCGCTGCACACGCTGCTCTTCGACGAGCGCGCCGAAGATTTGCGCCGCATGGACGTTTGCGAAACGTGCTGGCAAAACCAGTTCAGCGACGGCGCGCGCGAACGCAAAGGTTTCATCTCGCACTGGCAGGGGATTTACGAAGCGCCGGCGCCGCAGGTGGACGCGATCCAGAAAGACACGGCGGAAACGGTCTTGCGCAAATTGATCGAACAAAACGATCCGCGCCACGCCGCCGCCGGTTACATCCTCGCCGTGATGCTCGAACGCAAACGCATCCTCAAGGTGAAGGAACAGATCGTCCGCGACGGCCAGCGCGTGTTCATCTACGAACAGCCGAAGACCGGCGACATTTTCACCATCGCCGACCCGAATCTGCGGCTGGATCAACTCGAAGAAGTCCAGCGCGACGTGGCGATGTTGCTGGAACAGGGAGTGAATCCGGCGGTGCAAAATGAAAATTTGTCTGCGCCTGCGACCAACGAAATTGTTTCAAAGCAATAAATTTATGGACGAAATTTTTGCGGCATTAATTATCATTCTTGGCATTAGGGCAATTTTCACCCCAAGTTCTTTCTACAAAAGTGAATTACTGACTCCAGAAAAAATTTCGCGGAACAATAGAATTTTGAAACGCATGGGTATTGCACAAGTAATACTTGGAATTGCTTTGGCGACCATTTTAATTTTTTGGAAATGACCGAAATAGAGAAATCAAAATTAGCTCGTGCGCATCGTATGAAATTTCTCAAAACGATGATGATTGTCTTTGTTATTTGTTTTTTTGTCGGGCCATTTTTATTTTGGAATCAAGTTTCTAAATTTAACCGCACAGCGTTAGCCGTTTATCTGATTTTGCACATTGTCACATTTACCGGCTTGTTTTTATTTTATTTATATCAATACAAAAAAGTTGCGAAAGAAGACGAAACTCCGCCCGCAAATTAAATTCCGTGTCCGACTCTACAGCACTTCAAAAACGTCTCGCATATAAATTCCGCGACGAAAAATTACTCGCGCTCGCGCTCACGCATCCGTCCTTCGCGCACGAAAGCGGCGTGGCGGGCGAACACAATCAGCGATTGGAATTTCTCGGCGACGCCGTGCTGCAACTCGTCCTCACGCAAAAATTTTACGAAAAATTTCCCGCATTCGACGAAGGCGTGCTGACGAAGGCGCGCGCCAAACTCGTCAATCGCAGCACGCTGGCCGAACACGCCCGCGCGCTCGACCTCGGCGCACACCTGATTTTGAGCCGTGGCGAAGAAACGAGCGGTGGCCGCGAACGCGCCTCGGCCTTGGCCGATACGTTTGAATCGCTGCTCGGCGCGATTTTTTTGGACGGCGGCCTTGACGCCGCGCGCGAATATATCTTGCGCGAATTTGAAAATGATTTCAGCACGCTGGCCGAATCGTCCGGCATTGAAAACCCGAAGGGCGAGTTGCAGGAATTATTGCAGCCGCAGACAGGTCACACGCCGGAATACCAAACCATTTCGTCCATCGGGCCGGATCATAATCCAATGTTTGAATGCGTGGTGATTCACGACAGCGTCGAACTCGCGCGCGGTCGCGGCAAAAGCAAAAAGGCCGCCGAGAGCGAGGCGGCCCTGGCGGCGCTGAAAAAATTGCGCGAACCGTAGGACAGGCGTCGCGCTTGTCTCCAATTAAAAGCCTATTGGTTTTCAAAACCGCAGCGCGCCTAATGGCGGAAATTTTGAATAGAGACAGGCGCGACGCCCGTCCTACGACGCCCGATTCTTGAGTAAGTCGCGGATTTCGGCCAGGAGTTTTTCCTGCGCGGTCGGTTCGATCGGCGGCGCGGGTTTCGCGGCTTCATGGCGCTTGAGTGTGTTGATCAATTTGACCATCAGAAAAATGCAGAAGGCAACGATGATAAAATTCAGAGAGACGGTCAGAAAATCGCCCCATGCAAAAACCGGGCCGAGTTTTTTAGCATCGGCCAGTGGCAAAATGTAGGTTGCATTTGTCGTGGATGCCGCCGCTTGCGCCTGCACAATCTTGTCCGAAAGCGGAACGTAAAGGTTGGTGAAATCAAGGTTGCCGACCATCTTGCCGATGGGCGGCATGATCACGTCATCCACCACCGCCGTGACAATTTTTCCGAACGCCGCGCCGATGATCACGCCGACCGCGAGGTCAACGACATTGCCGCGCAACGCAAATGTTTTAAATTCCTGAAGTATTTTCATATGGGTCTTTTCTAATTGCGAAAACCGTAGCAAAAAAATTTCGCATGGGAAATTGAAATTACGTCAGTAGGACAGGCGTCGCGCCTGTCTCTGACTGAAAAATATTTTTTTTCAAACCAGGCCGCGCGCCTGACGGCGGAAATTTCAAGCAGAGACAGGCGCGACGCCTGTCCTACATTTCTTCATCCAGAAAAGTCAGCTTCACACCGTCCTTCGGCTTGAAAAAACTGTCGAGCAGGTTTGAACCGGAACTTTGCGCGGGAGATTTTTCTTTTTTTGTTTCCGAGTTTTGCGGTTCGAGCGCGGAACGCAGCGCGCCTTCGACGAGTTGGGCGCAATGGATTTTCATCGGCGGCAGCGGGCCGAGTTCGCCGGCGAGTTCCTCGGTCTTGAGCGCGAGCGCTTCTTCGGCGGTCTTGCCGCGGATCAGTTCCGTCGCGAGGCTGGCGACGGCAATCGCCGTTTCGCAGCCGAAGGATTGGAACGTCGCGCGGTCAATGACGCGTTTGCCGTCCTGCTGCTTGAATTTCACCCACAACCGCAGCATCTCGCCGCAATCGGCGTTGCCGACCGTGCCGATGGAATCCGCGCCCGTCATCTCGCCCATGTTTTGCGGATTGGCGAGCGCGGCTTGAATGCGTTTTTGCAGATCGTCGGTCATTTGGATTTGGCTTGACTGATTTTTTATTATGCTATATTAACATTGGTGAATCTGAAATCCGGCTTGTCTGGGTAGTAGGATTCAACCGGGAGCTCGCAAGAGCTCCCTCACTTTTCATAGTCTTACAATTCCCGTCGGGTTTGAACTTGATGCAACTTTGCAACAAATCGGATCTAAACGGTTAAAATAATTCTGGCCGGATTTCTTCTTGAAGTAAGAGGACGGATTCAAGTGCTGATAAAGCAGAAACGCGCAGACATCCACAGATTGCACAAAAAGCGATTCTTTTGAGTCCCGCAAATTTGCGTCTTCTATCACATATCGTAATGAAAGATTTCGGTAGCCCTGCCCGAATATGGACTGGTTGGGAACAGGGTTGTAAGTTCGCATTCGGCGCAACAAGCGCACGAGCTTCTTGTCATCCGTATGGTCAGGGAAAAGCATTCCACGATCATCGGGATTTTTTGGCCCGGGAAAATTGCGATAGGACAATGTGTTTTCAAAACGCTGAATCAGAGCCTGCCAAGCTTTTTCAAAAACATCATATCCGGCGTGCTTGCCTTGTTTATCAACCACTACACAAACCAAACTCAAATCGGTCATGCCAGCAAGTTTGTCAGCCATCTGCCGCAATATTTCCAGCCGTTGGTGTTTGGGAATTCGCGCCAATTCGCCAGGCTTGTTAATCAGGGCGCTTGCGTGCAATTCCTCGCGTAGCTTTAGGCCGAAAGTCCTCTTAAGTCCTTGCCGGAAATTTACAAGCTCATCAAGGTATGGCTGCCAGCGAAGTTCGTGCAGAACCAAGCTGCACAAAACGAAATACCGAGTTGGGGAGTTGACCAACCCAATATCTCCACTTTCATCTACATACATCAAATACATGGCATTCAATACCTCGGCACGTTGCGGTCAATTTCGTCCGACCAGGCATTTGTGCCACCTTTCACGTTCTTGACGTATTTGAAACCTTGTTCGCGTAAAAATTCCACCGCCGAATGCGAACGCGCGCCGACTTTGCAAAGCAAATAATACTGCGTGTTCGGATCGAGTTCTGTGAAACGATTTTGCAATTCGCTCATCGGCAGCAACGGCACGCCTTCGATGCGCGCGATTTCGTATTCAAACGGCTCGCGCACATCCACGACCTTGATGCCGAGCTTCGGATCGTCCAAAGCCTTCTTCATTTCCTGAACGGTCACTTCGTCGGGATTTTCGTCTTGAGCAGGCGGTTCGATGCCGCAGAAAACTTCGTAATCAATCAATTCCTTGATCGTCGGATTTTCTCCGCAAACAGGACACGCCGGATCGCGCCGCAATTTCAACTCGCGGAACTTCATATCGAGCGCGTTGAACAACAGCAAACGTCCGACGAGCGTAGTTCCTTTGCCCAATGCGAGTTTTAAAATTTCGTTAGTCTGAATGCAGCCGATAATTCCCGGCAAAACGCCAAGCACGCCGCCCTCCGCGCAACTCGGAACCATTCCCGGCGGCGGCGGTTCGGGATACAGACAACGGTAGCAAGGTCCGCCGAGATGCGGCGCGAACACGCTGGCCTGTCCCTCGAAACGGAAAATCGAGCCATAGACATTCGGCTTTTTCAAAAGCACGCAGGCGTCGTTGGTGAGGTAGCGCGTCGGGAAATTATCCGTGCCATCCACGACGATGTCGTAAGGCCGGATGAGGTCGAGCGCGTTTTCGGACGAGATGCGTGTGTTATACAAAACCACTTCGACATTCGGGTTGAGCGCGTTGATCATTTCCTTCGCCGACTCTGCCTTGGAACAGCCCACGTCCGCGTCCGTGTGGAGAATCTGCCGTTGCAGGTTGGAAAAATCCACCGTGTCGAAATCCACGATGCCGATCTTGCCGATGCCGGCGGCGGCGAGATACATGGCGATGGGCGAGCCGAGACCGCCCGCGCCGATGCACAGGACGCTCGCGGCCTTGATGCGTTTTTGGCCGGCCAGACCGACTTCGGGCAGAATCAGGTGCCGCGAATACCGGCGGATTTCTTCATTGTTCAATTGCATAATCAAAGGGAAAGTATAGTAATGCAGCGGCGAAAGAAATCAAGTCGGGCAACTGAATTTACGGCCAATCGTCACCGTGTTGAAATTCAGTTAAATTACTTGCGCGGAAAGCCGAAATGAAATCAGTTACAAATTCGTCCTGCGGTTTTTGCTCCAACGTCACGCGCAGCAATTTGAATTTCTCCGGTGCTTTGCCTTGGCGGACATTGTTCGCAAAACCAAAATCGCGCGTAAAGCAAATGTCGAAATTCTGGATCGCAAATTGGTAAAGTTTTCCGTTGTCCAATCCTTGCATCCGTAACGTGATGACCGACTCGACTTCGTGGCCTTCCGCACGCAACGCGGCGACGAGCTTTCGCGGCAGGTTCTCGTCCAGCAGGATTTTCACGCCGGTTGCAGTTCTTTCTGATGCGCGAGTTGCGCCAGCGCGCCGCGCACCGATTCCCCGGTCAGGCTCGGATACGCGTCCACGATTTCGGCGACGGACAGGCCGGCGGCGAGCGACTCCAGGATGAACGCCACGGAAATGCGCGTGCCGCGCACACGCGGGCTTCCGCCCAAATGTTCCGGGTCAGCGACAATCCAGTTTTTCATGCCAATCAATTTAACCGAATAAACCAGACGTTCAAGTTAGGAAATCCAAACTGGCGACACGAATTTTCTTTTGGCCGGCCAGACCGACTTCGGGCAGAATCAGGTGCCGCGAGTAACGGCGGATTTCGTCATTGTTCAACTCCATAATCAAAGGGAAAGTATAGTAATGCAGCGGTGAAAGAAATCAAGCACGCCGCCGACGGGGCCTGGCACTATAAAGCGAACCCAAATTCATGTCAGAAAGGCTTCGCGTAAAATTCGTTCGCGTGTTTCGCGGTTCAATTCACTGCCCGAAAAATTTCTGGATCTCCTTCACGACTTCCACAAAGCGGTCCACTTCGGCTTTCGTGTTGTAAAAATAAAAACTCGCGCGGGCGGTGGCTTCCACGCCGAGCTTGTGCATGAGCGGTTGCGTGCAATGATGCCCGCCGCGCAACGCCACGCCCGCCTGATCCGCCAGCGTCACCACGTCGTGCGCGTGAACGTCCTTGAGCAGAAAACTCACGAGACCGGCGCGATTTCGAGAATTTAATTTTGGACCGAACAAACGAATGTTTTTCAGTGCGGAAAGTTTTTCGTAGGCGTAATGCGCCAGTTCCTGATCGTGTTTCCAGATATTCTCACGGCCAATAGCGTCGAGATAATCCATCGCAGCGTGCAAACCAATCGGGCCGGAAATGTCCGGCGTGCCGGCCTCGAAGCGATGCGGCGCCTGCTTGAATTCCGTTTTATCGTAGCCGACGCTCAAAATCATTTCGCCGCCGCCTTGATACGGCGGCATGGCGTCGAGAATTTCCTGCCGTCCCCATAAAACGCCGATGCCCGTCGGCCCGCAAATTTTGTGGCCGGAGAAAACAAAAAAATCGCAGCCGATTTGCTGAACGTCCACCGGACAATGTCCCGCGCTTTGCGCGCCGTCCACGAGCGTAACGATTCCGAGTTTGCGCGCGCGCGCGCAAAGTTCGGCCACAGGATTCAACGTGCCGAGCGAATTGGAAATGTGAACCATCGAGAAAATCTTGACCTGCTTCGTCAGCAACGAGTCGAGCTTGGACAAGTCGAGAAGGCCTTCGTCGCCGGTGACGGGAAGATAAAAAATTTTCGCGCCGGTTTTTTGCGCGAGCAATTGCCACGGCACGAGATTGCTATGATGCTCCATTTCCGTGAGCAGAATCACGTCGCCGGATTTAAGATTTTTTGTGCCCCACGAACTCGCGACGAGATTGATGCCTTCGGTCGTGCCGCGCATGAAGACGATTTCGTCCGCGCTTTTGGCGTTGATGAATTTCGCGGCGCGCGTTCTGGCATTTTCGTAAGCCGAAGTTGCGCGATTGCTCAACTCGTGAATGCCGCGATGAACATTGGCGTTGTCGCGTTCGTAATAACGCACGAGCGCGTCAATCACCGCGCGCGGTTTTTGCGACGTGGCGGCATTGTCGAAATAAATCAGCGGCTTGCCATGGACTTTCTGATCGAGAATCGGAAAATCTTTTCGCAGCGCAGACCAATCTGGAATTTGTTGAGACATGAAAAATTAGTAGCCGACACATCATCGTCCGATTTCGGGTGTATTGATAATCGCGGCGGGACGCAACTTGCGAATTTCCGCGCCGACCGCCGGACGAAATTCCACTTCCCAAATTTCTCCGCGTCTCGCTTTACTCATGTTCCAGCGGCGGCTCGTTTTCTTCGACGATTAAATCAGGATTGTTGCGATAAACTTTTTCCGCGCGCGCGACTTGTTGTGAAAGAATTTTCCGGCGGATGTTTGGCGGCAGGTTCATCAAATCACGAGCGTTCGGCGTGGGGTTTTCAGCCAGCGCGTCCATGCAAACCAAAATCGTTTCCGCCTGCACTTCGGTCAGGCTGCGCGAGCGTTCGGCAATAAGTTCAATCGCAGACATAATTCAATTGTAAATCCAAAATGCGCGCGTGCAAGCGAATCGTTTGGCGACGGGCGCGTTGTCGAAATAAATCAGCGGTTTGCCGTGGACTTTCTGATCGAGGATTGGAAAATCTTTTCGCAGCGCAGACCAGTCAATTGTAGCACTCATTCAAAATAATTTAACCACAGATTAACACGGATGGACACGGATTAAAAACGCGAATGAAAATTAAGGCAACAACTCGGCGCGGAAGAATTTTTCAATGCTTGGGACTTGTATCTTGGACTTGACCGGTGAGTTGGCGAGAATCCGCTTGTCGGTTTGTCCGGGAGGCTGGCCAGCCTCCCGGACAAAGTCGTCGGAGATGAGATCGTTCGGGACTTGAACCGATGAGTTCG
>DATCDZ010000171.1:0-7474 GCA_036510395.1 Verrucomicrobiia bacterium | reverse complement strand
AACTTTGCCGGACGGCTTCGAGCAGATTGAACGTGCCCAGAATGTTGTTCTCCAAATCATCGCGCGGATTGCTGACGGACGTGGTGACGGCAACCTGCCCGGCGCAATGAAGAACCAGATCGTAACGCGATTGTTTGCAATGATCGGCCACGGATTGTGCGTCGCGAAGGTCCATTTTGACAAAATCAAACGGCCGAAACGCCCGCAACCATTCAAGATTGATGGTCGCCGACCGCCGGGACAAATTGTCCAGCACCACGACTTCCCAGTCTTCCGCCAGAAAGCGGTGCGCGGCGTTGGCCCCGATGAATCCGGCTCCGCCCGTTATCAGCACTTTTTGTTTTTTCACGCAGGTCTGAAATCTGTGAACCCGCAGTCAAACATGATTCCGCGCAAATTGAAAATCAAATTTCAGAAAGTTCCGGCAGGATTTTCTCAACCACCCGCTGCCAGTTGTGACGTTGAAACAATTGCTCCGACCAGGCGCGGATGGTTTCTGGCGGCGTGGACAACGCCGCCTGCATCGCGCGCGCGAACGATTCTGCCGAGCCGTTTGAAAACGAATGCCCCGCGCCATTCATCACTTCGCGCAACGACGGAATGTCTGAATAAACCGGACAGGTGCCTTCCAAAATGGCTTCCATCGGCGGCATTCCGAAGCCTTCATATTCCGACACATAAACAATGGCACGGGCGCGGCGCATCATTTCGCGTCCTTGAGCGGACGGCACCCGGCCAATCCAGTTCCAGTTTGACCCGGCGGGTTTTTCCATTTCCGGCGGGAAAATCCCGATGCAATCAATGATTCCATCGTAGTTTGATTCCCGGAGCCAGCAGTCCAGAAAACGCAAGGCGATGTCCGTGCGTTTGTGCGGCCACTGGCTTGCGAACAGCACCACGCGATTTTCTTTGTTGACGGGACCCGCCGTCCGCGCGTCAAAACCGTAGCCGGCCACGACGATTTTTCGCGGCGACAATCCCATTCGCGCGGCGACGGCGGTCATTTCGCTTTTGGAAAATTCGGTGTTCGTAAAAATGACGCGCGCATGGCGGAACGTGGCCGCCAAGCTCCGGTTAAAATAAAGCGATTCCCATTTTGGCCAAAACCCCGGATAACGGCGGTGATAAAAATCTCCCATGACATCATGCACATAGGCGGCCACATGGACGGGCGGGCGGACGGAAAATGAACAAAAACCTTTCGGCAAAAAAAGCCACGGAAGCCGGGTAGCCCGCGCCTTTTGATAAACTCCCCGCTGATCCCACAATATCCGCCCGATTTTGCCGCGAATGGCTTGATTTTGGTCCACCAACCGGACGTTGCCCGGCAAATGAAGGTTCGGGGAAATCGTGCGGTTGCTCAAAATGGTCAGGTTCCGAAATTCAGCGCGCTCCGAAAGAGTTCGCGCCAATTGAACAGAAAAGTTGTAAATCCCGATGGATTTGGTCGTTGCGACATTTTGATCGGCAATCGAATAACACAAGTCCGCCGTGATGATTTTCGGTAGCCTTTGAATCCGGATGCTGCCGGCCAAGTGAGATTGCGCAAAACCGTTGACGCGCGGCCAGACGCTTTCTTCGGAGATGTCCCACAGACAGCGTGGAGTCGGAAACCGGCAATCATCCTGGCACGGTTTGAAGGGGCAAGCGAGGCCGTCAATCCATTCGGCCTGCGGATGCAGCGGCGCAAACCGTTCGGACAATTGCGCGCCGAAAAAGGTGAGCGTGGGCACATTGCCCAGGGCCGCGAGATGGCCGGGACCGGAATCGTTGCCGATGAAAATGCCGGCGCGGTCCAGAAGCGTCATCAGTTCGGTGATGGTTTTGGGTGTGGCCACGTGCGATTCGCCCAGTTGCAACCACCGTTCGCGTTGATCGGGATCGCAAACGGCTTGCACCACGCGGCCATCGGCGCGCAAACGCTGGATCATTCGTTGATAATTTTCCAGCGGCCAGACCCGGACGGGTTGTCCCGCGCCGGTATGCACGAGCACTTCTTGGCGGAGTGAACGAGGCGGCAGCGCGATTTGGCCGCGCGGCGGCAGTTCCATTCCCAATGACCTGGCGGCCAGCCGCCAGAATTCGTAGCGGTGCGCCGTCAACTCCGGCATGGTTAGCGAATTTGTCAAAAAAACGCCGCTGCCGATTCGCGGAAAGCCGGATCGTTTTTCCGCGCCAAAAAAGTCCAGCAGGAAATGGTCGCGCGGATCCCAGCGGGCCGACAAACCGGCATCGAAATTTTCCCGGCGCAATTCTTCGCGCAAGGCATATAACTTCCGCCACGGCCAGCGGTGCAGTTGATATTTTCCCCGGAACGCCGTCCATGGCGCGATGAATGTTTTCACCCGGACGCCCGGCCAGAAACGCGGTTGCATTTCCTGGGCGAACGGCTTGGCCAGCAGCGTGACTTCAAACCGCTCCGTTGCCGCGCGCAGAAACGGCGTGGCGATGGCGAGGTCGCCTACGCCCCACAATTCAACGATCAGCAGTTTTGGTTTCACACGGCGGACTCACGACTTTGATTTCGGTTGCAAACCAGAGTTTGGGCGAAACAGACGGCGAAGGAAAGATTTTTGAGCGTGGCAAAGCCGCGTCTTGCTGTCATTTTGATTGTATGACAGTCGAACGAGTCAATGTTCTGGGCGTCGGCATCAGCGTTTTGAATTTGAAAACCGCGCTGGATGAAATCGCCGCCGCCATCCGCGAGAAGCGCAAAGGTTACATCTGCGTGCGCGACGCCCACGGCGTGATGCTCGCGCAGAAAGACGAGGCGTTCCGGCGCATCCTGAACGGGGCGTTTCTCTGCACGCCAGACGGAATGCCGATGGTCTGGATGGGCCGGCTGCGCGGCCACCGCGAAATGAACCGGGTTTATGGGCCGGACCTGATGCTGGAGGTCTGCGCGTGGAGCGAAAAAAATCCGTGCCTCCATTTTTTCTTCGGCGGCGTGCCGGGCGTGGCAGAGGAATTGCGCGGAAAATTGACGGCGCGTTTTCCGAAATTGCAGATTGCCGGCTGCTACACGCCGCCGTTCCGTCCGCTCAATGCGGATGAGGAAAAAGAGTTGCAGGAAATGATCCGCACCACGAAGCCGGACATTTTATGGGTCGGGTTGAGCACGCCGAAGCAGGAAAAATTCATGGCGGAATTTCTGTCGAAGCTGGACGTGACGCTGATGATCGGCGTGGGTGCGGCGTTTGATTTTCACGCCGGGCGCGTGCGGCAGGCGCCGCGCTGGATGCAGCGCAACGGATTGGAATGGCTTTTCCGCATGGTCTGCGAGCCGCGACGTCTTGGAAAACGCTACTTGAAAAACAACCCGCTCTTCGCGTGGAAAATCGCCGGGCAGCTTTCCGGCCTGAAAAAATATCCGCTCGATTGACGCTGAAACCAATTCGTCACCACGAATTTGTTTGAGCAGGTTTCGCCTTTTTGCTATCTGAAGGCTGGATCAACGCACGCATGAATGGAAACCAAACCAAACCGGCGCCGGCGGACTGGCGGGCGGACACAGCGGATTGCTGGCGGCGGCTGCCGAACAAGTCCATTTTTTTCACGCTGCTTGCGGCGTGGGTGCTGCTGTTCCAATTTTTTGGAAATTCGATCCTGGGCTACGTCCATACACCGTCGCTGTTCGAATGGCTTTTCAATCTCTACAACCTGGGTAACGATGAGAACGACAACAGCTACTGCAACATCATTCCATTCCTGGTAGCCGGGATTTTCTGGTGGAAGCGCAAGGAGCTGCTCGCGCTGCGGCTGGAACTCTGGTGGCCGGGGCTGCTGCTGCTGGCGGCGGCGCTGGCGCTGCACATTCTGGGCTATGTCGTGCAGCAGCCGCTCGTCTCGGTGGTTGCGCTGCTGGCGGGGATTTATGCGTTGATGGGGCTGGCCTGGGGGCGCGAATGGCTGCGGCACAGTTCGTATCCATTTTTCCTTTTTGTGTTTTCAATCCCGCTGGCGGCATACATGAATTTCATCCTGTTTCCGCTGCGGATGCTCGTGTGCTGGCTGGTGGAAATGGTGGCGCACCTTTTCGGGATAGAAATCATCCGGCAGGGCACGCAGTTGATTGACCCGTCGGGCACGTTTCAATACGAAGTGGCGGCGGCGTGCGGAGGCATGAGGAGCTTGATCGCCGTTTTTCTGCTGGCGACGGTGATCGCTTTTGGCCTGCTCCGTTCGCCGGGCAGACGGATTTTTCTGATGGCGCTGGCGCTGCCGTTCGCGGTGCTGGGAAATATGCTGCGTTTGCTGGCCATCATCGTTGCGGCGGAAATGGGCGGGCAGAAATGGGGCAATTACATTCACGAAGGCGGACCGTTTGGAATCATCAGCCTGCTGCCTTACATTCCGGGCATCATCGGCCTGCTCTGGGCCGGGCGCTGGCTGGAAAATCCAGAGGCCAGAAACAAATCCGCCGGAAAGGAACGCCCGTGAAAAATCAAAAATGGATCGCCCTTTCGGTCGCGCTGGTTTTGATCGCGGGAACGGCGTCCGCGCTGGTCTGGCTGCGCGCCAATCAAAAGCTTGGCAAGCCGGGAATCTTTGCGACGCCAATGGCCGGCAAGGTCGAAATGAAAATCGCGCTGCCGGAAAACGTCGCCGGCTTCACTTCAACGAACGTGCCGGAGCCGGAAATTGTTTTGGACTACCTGCCGGCGGACTCGAGCTACGCCGAACGCATTTACACCGCAGCCGACGGTTTCTGGGTTCAGGCCACGATTGTTTTGATGGGCGCCGACCGCACGAGCATTCACAACGCGGATTATTGTTTGAGCGGACAGGGCTTCACCGGCAAGGAAAAATCCGTCGTTACGATTCCCATCAACGACCGTCAGCCCTACTTGTTGCCAGTCTCCAGATGGAATGTCAGCGGCGTTTTTACGGAACCGGGCGGACAGCGCGCCGAAGTCCACGGTGTCTATATTTTCTGGTTTGTGGCGGACGGCTCGGAAACGCCGGGGCATTTGGACTTCATGATGCAGGCGGCGTGGCATTTAATGCACACGGGCATCTTGCAACGCTGGGCTTACGTTTCCTATTTCGCCTACTGCGCGCCGGGACAGGAAGACGCGACGTTTGCGCGCATGGAAAAAGTGATCGCCGTCTCCGTGCCTAAATTCCAACCGCCGCAGCACAAGCAGTGACCGGTTAAAAGGAGGCGGTGTCCTAATCTTAATCTTAATCGTCATCGTAATCTTAATCTCTCTGACTCAACGATTATGATTAAGAGCGGAATTAAGATTAAGACAACGTCTAAAAGGATTGAATTTGGACGACGATTGTATATTTTGCGCGCCGTTGTTTTGTTTCTGAAAAATCATGTTACGCCGTGACCGCCAGATTCGGGCGCAGATCCACCAGTTGGCGGATGCGCTGATTTTCGCCTTGAGTTTCTGGGCGGCTTTTATGCTGCGCGCCAGCCCGCAGGTCAACGGCTTGTTCAAGTTGGATCCGATTCCCTCGGAGGCCACTTTTGAAAACCTGGCGTGGCTTTACATAGCGGTGGTCATCGGCGCGCCGCTCGTCCTAGAAACGCAGAAATTTTACCAACGCGCGCCACGCTGTCCGCGCCGCGACTTTCTCTGGCGGCTTTTCAAAGGCTGCCTGCTCACAACCGCCGGGATGGTGCTGGCGACTTATGTTTTTCACACCACCGCGATCGTGCCACGCATGATGATAGCGTTTTTCTGCTGCATCAGCTTCCTGCTGGTCTGGCTGAAGGAGGAACTGCTGCGGCTGGCATTGCGGAGCAGTCTGGCGCAATCCCAACTGGAGCGCCGGTTCATCCTCGTCGGCTCGAAAAAAGAAATCGCCCGGATGCACCCGGAATTGGACGCGCGCAAGGACGAAGGCGTCGCCATCGTTGCCCAGTTCGATCTCACCGTGAACCCGCTGACCGAACTCATCCAGATGCTCCACGACCATTCGGCATTCGGCGTGATCCTGAACGCGCGCCACACCTATTTCGAGCAGGTCGAAAACGTCATCAAGGCCTGCGAACTCGAGGGCATCGAGGTCTGGCTCGTCGCCGATTTTTTCAGCACGCAGATTTCCCGCACGACGCTGGACGAAATTCTTGGCCATCCGCTGCTCATTTTCCGCACCGCTCCAGAACTCTCGTGGCAGAGCTTCTTCAAACAACTCTTGGATTTCACGGGCGCATTTCTGTTGCTGGTTTTGTCCGCGCCGTTTTTGTTCCTGCCGATCGCAATCTTGATCAAGTTGACTTCGTCCGGCTCGGTTTTTTTCCGGCAGCAGCGCTCCGGGCGGAACGGCGCACCCTTCACGCTTTACAAATTCCGCACGATGGTCACCAACGCCGAGCAGTTAAAGCACGAACTCGCGGCGATGAATGAAATGAGCGGCCCCGTCTTCAAGGTCACCAATGACCCGCGCGTCACGCCGCTCGGAAAATTCCTCCGCAAATACAGCCTCGACGAACTGCCGCAGCTTTTCAACGTCCTGCGGGGCGAGATGAGCCTCGTCGGCCCGCGCCCGCTGCCCGTGGACGAGGTGAAGCGCTTCAACGACCTCGCCCACCGCCGCCGCTTGAGCGTCAAGCCCGGCCTCACCTGCCTCTGGCAGATCAGCGGGCGCAATAAAATCACCGACTTCAAGGACTGGGTCCGGCTCGACCTCGATTACATTGACAACTGGTCGCTGGCACTGGACCTGAAAATTTTATTTCTCACCATCCCCGTCGTCCTGCGCGGCACGGGGGCGAAATAATTTGCAGCCGCCGATGTAAATCGGCGGACTAACCGCGTTTCACAAACGCGGCTACATCGGTCATTTTTGCATAAAATGCTTGCTTCTTTCAATGACCCGCTTAAACCTTCGTCAGTTCTTTTCCAAAGCCAGGAATTTTTCTTGGCATAGAGTCTTTGCGTTGCGAGGACTCGAATCCCCACCGAAACACTATCACAAGTTTCCAAGTCGAAAATACCTCGACGCGCGAGCAATCGCGCGTCCCGGTGCATTTTCGACTGGGCTGCGTGGTAGTGGCCTCGGAGGGGAGTGTGCTGGGCGCGCACTTCTCTTCAGTTCAAACAGGAGCTTCGAGTCCGGGCAAAATGCTCGGATGAAAAACCAAAAATAAAACTATGAAAACCTCCAAAACAGTCCGAAGACTGATAGTGGGTTGTGTATTCGCCTGCTGCCTGTCTCTCTCCACAGTTCAATCCTTCGCCATCGAAGGGCTTCAATTATCAATTCAATCCTCCAATGTCGTCTTGTCTTGGCCAAGCACGAACACCGAAACCTATATCGTTCAATATCGCCCCACCTTGACGCCAGATTCTTCGTGGCTCACCCTCACGGATTTTTTGGCTGCCGCAAGCGATACGAATATCACCGTTTTTGTCCATTCCAATATCGTGCAATATCCGCCAGTTCCAGCAGGTGGCGGCGGGGGCGGCAACATTTCGCCAATGATGCAAAGTGGCATGAGCGGCGCATCGTCGGCACC
>DATCDZ010000170.1:0-6087 GCA_036510395.1 Verrucomicrobiia bacterium | reverse complement strand
TCCTTTTCCATGAACGGCTCGCGAGGACGCTCGCCCCACCGTTCCAATTGAACCGTGAGCCGTTGCGAAAGGTTGACCTGATAAATGTCGCCGGCGCGGATGTATTTTTGCGCGCGTTCAACGACGGCGATGAAACCGGCGCGGGAGAAATTTGAAGCGATTTCAGCCATAGAGGCGCAGAGGCGCAGAGAATCCGCATTATTTTTCAGTTCTGTGCCTCTGTGTCTCTGTGGCAATTCTTGTTCCGTAAGTTTTGTATTCCAGAAATCCAACTGTGCCTTTGCCCGCACGTCGCTGCGCGAGCCGTCGGCGTTCACGCCGGTCGAGACGATGAAAATCTTTCCAAGTTGGTGGTCGAAGACAACGAGGCTGTCGTAAAAACCGACGTGGCAATCGGGCAGTTCCAGATCGTTGGCGGCGTGGCGCGGGAGTTTGGGTTCGGTGAAATTTTTCAGGTCGTAGCCCCAATAACCGAACGCGCCGCCGAGCGGGAACGGCAGGTCAATTTCGTCCAGCAGTTCAAAGCGCGACATGAGCGCGTCGAGAACGTGCCAAGGATCGCCGAATTGGATTTGGGGAATGGCGTCCAGGTTCTGAGGTCCGGAGATTTCGCAGTGCGATCCGAAGGCATGAAACGTCAGGAACGGATTTGCGGTGACAAATGAATAACGCGCCTGCGGCGAATCAAATGAATTGCTCCTCAACAAAACAATCCCATTTTCGCCCCGCAAATTTTGGACCAGCGATTCGGGCGTGTGCGCGGTTTGCATTTCTTGGATTAGCGGGCGCATTTCATTTTACGCAAATGCGACCGGCAGCGTGCCGGGCGGGCCGACACGGCGTTCGTAGTCGCGGATGATTTCAATGACTTCGTCCACGTCGTCAGTAATTTTCAACAGGTCGAGGTCGCCCGGGCTGATGTGCTTGTCCTTTTCGAGGCGCAATTTCATCCAGGCAAGCAATCCTTTCCAATGCTCGCTGCCGAAGAGGATGAGCGGGAATTGCGGGATGCGATGCGTCTGCACGAGGGTCAGCACCTCAAACAATTCGTCGAGCGTGCCGAAGCCGCCGGGCATATAAATGAAGCCGAGGCTGTATTTGACGAAACAGACCTTGCGCGAAAAAAAGTAGTGAAAATGGATCGGCACGTTGGCGAACTTGTTGCCGGTCTGTTCGTGCGGCAGTTCGATGTTGAGGCCGACGGATTTGCCGGCGGAATGCGCCGCGCCCTTGTTGGCCGCCTCCATGATGCCGGGACCGCCGCCGGTGACGACGGCGAGGTTGTGTTTCGCCAGTTGCTTCGCGATTTCCTGCGCGGCGCGATAATGCTTGTCATCTGGTTTGGTGCGCGCGGAGCCGAAAATGGTCACCGCCGGGCCGACTTGCGACATGGTCTGGAACGAATCAACAAATTCCGCCATGATGCGGAAAATGCGCCAGGGGTCTTCGCGGATGAAATGGTTGTCGTCGCTCATGCCGCCACATTAGTCCCGTCCGTAAAATGAAACAAGCCGGAGAACGCGAATTCTCCGGCCTGTTGTTTGTTTCGGTTCCTCAAGAGCAACCGAGGCTTTCGCCGCAATTCAAACATTTGTAGCACGCACCGTTGCGCACGGCGACGTGGCCGCAGGCCGGGCAGGTCGGGGCGTCGCCCTGGTTTTGAAATGAGCTGGTCAGGGTGAGCTTTGTGTGGCCGTGCCCATTTCCGTTTTCCGATTTCACGTCGAGGATGTCGTTGTCCTCGGCAATCGGCAGTTCAGGCACCGGACGGTTTATTTTTTTCTTCATCTCCTCGAGCAGGCCGGGCATGGCAAGTTCGGGCTGGTTGCGCGTGCCGGCGACGTTTTCGCGGTAGCCTGGAATGAACTGCAACGCAAGCCAGCGGAAAACATAATCGGTGATGGATGAGGCGTTGCGGATCTCGGGATTTTTCGTGAAGCCGCTCGGCTCAAAACGCTGGTGCGCGAACTTGCGGACGAGTGCGTCCAGCGGCACGCCGTATTGCAGCGCCATGCTCGTCAATGTGCCGACGGCGTCCATGAGTCCGCCGATGGTCGAGCCTTCCTTGGCCATCGTGATGAAGAGTTCGCCGGGCCGGCCGTCCCCGAACAGTCCGACGGTCAGATAACCCTCGTGGCCGGCAATGTCGAACTTGTGCGTGAGCGCGCCGCGTGTGTCAGACAGGCGCCGGCGCAATGGCTTGCCCGCTTCGCAGCGCAATTTGCCAACTTCAGCCTGAAGCTCCTTGATTTGGTTTTCCAGCGGCGCGGCATCGGCAACGGCGGCGGACTTATCGCCGCCTTCGTTTGTCTTTTTCGTGTTCAGCGGCTGCGAACGTTTCGAGCCGTCGCGATAAATGGCGACACACTTCAATCCCATTTTCCACGCCTGGACGTAAGTGTCGCGGATTTGCTCGACGGTGCAGGTGCCCGGCATGTTGACGGTCTTGGAAATCGCGCCGCTGATGAACGGCTGCGCGGCGGCCATCATGTTCAAGTGCGCGAGATAATGAATGCTGCGCTTGCCGCGATGGGGCTTGAACGCGCAATCGAACACGGGCAGATGCTCCGGCTTGAGGCCGCTTTTCACAACTGTGCCGTTTTCCCCGACGTCTTCAATCGTGTCGTGCTTCTCGATGTGCGCGATGATGCCTTTGATTTCCGCTTCACCGTAGCCGAGCCTGCGCAACGCATCCGGCACGCCGCGATTGACGATCTTCAACATCCCGCCGCCGGCGAGCAGTTTGTATTTAACGAGCGCGATGTCGGGTTCAACGCCGGTCGTGTCGCAATCCATCAGGAACGCAATCGTTCCCGTCGGCGCGAGCACGGTGACTTGCGCGTTGCGATAGCCAACTTGTTTGCCGCGAGCCAGCGCGCCGTCCCAGGTTTTGCGCGCTTCGTCTTTGAGATAATTAAATTCCTCGCTCGGTTGAATTTTCTCGACGGCGTCGCGATGCAGTTTGATGACGCCGAGCATGGAATCCACGTTGTCCTTCACCACCGGCTTTGGAACATGGGCGCAACGCGCGTCGCGATAGCCCGGAAATGCGCCGATGTTCGCGGCGATTTCCGCGCTTTGCTCGTAAGCGTGGCCGGTCATGATGGACGTGATCGCCCCGGCAAGCGCGCGGCCTTCGTCGGAATCGTAAGGCAAACCGTAGCTCATGCAGAGCGAACCCAAGTTCGCAAAGCCGAGGCCGAGCGTGCGGAAGATGTGGGAATTTTCGGCGATGTCCTTCGTCGGATAACTCGCGTTGTCCACGAGAATTTCCTGCGCGGTGATGAAGATGCGGACGGCGGCCTTGAAGCGTTCAATGTCGAACTTGCTGTCTTCGCGTTTGAACTTCATCAAGTTCAGCGACGCGAGATTGCACGCGGTGTTGTTGATGAAAACGTATTCGCTGCACGGATTGGTCGAGTGAATCGGCTCGGTGCCCTTGCATGTGTGCCATTTCTGGATTGCGCCGTCGTATTGCATTCCCGGATCGCCGCAAATGTGCGTGCCCTCGGCAATTTTCAAAAGCAGCCTGGCCGCGTCCTTTTTTTGCAGCGGCTTGCCGCCGTTGGTGATGCTGCGCGTCCACCATTCCTTGCCCGCGAGCGCAGCCTGCATAAATTCGTCGCTGGCACGGACGGAAAGATTTTCATTCTGATACATTACGCTGCCGTAAGCATCGCCGTTGTAGCTGCCGTCGTAGCCCTGTTCGATCAGCGCCCACGCCTTTTTTTCTTCCTTCTGCTTGGCGTCAATGAATTCCTCAATGTCGCCGTGCCAGTCGCGGAGCGTGTTCATCTTGGCCGCGCGGCGGGTCTTGCCGCCGGACTTCACGACGTTGGCGACCTGGTCATACACTTTCAGAAAGCTCAACGGGCCGCTGGGCCGTCCGCCGCCGCTCAATTTCTCCTTGCTCGAGCGCAGCGGTGACAAATCGGTGCCGGTGCCGGAGCCGTATTTGAACAGCATCGCCTCGCTGGAGGCGAGCCGCATGATGTCTTCCATGTTGTCCTGCACGGATTGGATGAAGCACGCGCTGCCCTGCGGATATTCGTATTGCGTCGCGGCGCGCTCGGCCTCGCCGGTTTCGCGGTTGTAAAACCAGTTGCCCTTGCCGGATTTCTTGCCGACGCCGTATTCGTGATAAAGCCCGACGTTGAACCACACCGGCGAATTGAACGCGCCATATTGGTTCACGCAAAGCCATGTCAGTTCGTCGTAAAAAATCTCACCGTCCGCCTTGCTGAAATAGCCGTCCGCAATGCCCCAATCCGCAATCGTCCGCGCAATGCGATGAATCAACTGGCGCACCGATGTTTCGCGCTCGCCCGTATGCTGCTCGCCGTAAAAATACTTCGAGACGACGACCTTCGTCGCGAGCAGCGACCACGACTTTGGCACCTCGACGTTTTCCTGCTTGAAAATGACCTTGTTCGCGTCGTCGGTGATTTCGGCGGTGCGACGCTCCCATTCGATTTGATCGAACGGCTTCACTTTCGCGTCGCTGAAAACACGCTTGACGGGCAGCGATTTTTTAGCCGGATTTTTTTGAGATTTTATTTCCCGCGCCGCTGAAACCTTCGCGGAACGACGGTGGGCGGTTTTCGGAGCCGGCGACATAATTTCCTCGCGTGCATCAATCATGGATTTCCCTTTCGCGGCGGTTGAGATTTAATTTTCAGACAAATCACCCGGCTGCCTTAAAACAAAATCAGTCGGGAAAAATCGGATTTCTGCCTGCCTTCAGGGTTTTCGCCAACCGCCCAATTTTGATCGAAACCCCATTTAGTAGGCAACTGAAGAATTCTAAACACAATATGTTGTGGTTGCAAGAAAATTTTTCAAAAAAGTTACAAAGAAGATATTCGCATATGAAATCAACAGGGTTTCCGTGTTTTGATTGAAAATTTGCGAGTTATTCGCCGTTGTGAACAAGATTTCAGAATGAAGATGAATTGGTGGATGACGTGACGGAATTTGTCTGCCCAACGTCAAGGCGACCGGTCGTTTCAAGCTGAACCGGTTTGGCCTATGGATGATGAGCCGGAGCGTTGGTTCGGACGAACATCTTGCCTTGAATCCGTTTCTGATAATCCGATTCCAGTTCGGGCACAACATCAATTTTGGGGTCGGGACTAAAAAGATTTGTGCTGACTAGTTCCATGCCAACCAGAATTTTCTTGTTCATGTCAATTTGAAAATCCAGTCCTACTTTTTCATCGTCCCATTGTATATCGCAAAAGGGAAAATGATAGCCCGCTTTCATGTCGTATGGACCATGAACGGAAAACGGCGGTCCATCCGCGTGTAAAAGTTTTGGGTCGTAACCCAACTTGCGCAAAGTGTCGCGCGCAAATTCAACGGCGTCATTGGTGGTCATATTATCCGGCCCCTCAAAGCGCGGCCAGGCTCGGGCAGGATCGTCGAGAATATAGGGATTATCATTCAGATTATGAAACACTTGCACATACCCATTACCAAAGGCGAACTGATAATGATTCGTTAAAAAAAGTCCTCCGCCCACCCAGCCCTTCAGGT
Source organism: Verrucomicrobiia bacterium (assembly GCA_036510395.1). Taxonomy (GTDB): domain Bacteria; phylum Verrucomicrobiota; class Verrucomicrobiia; order Limisphaerales; family UBA11358; genus UBA11358. Next base: position 552 of record DATCDZ010000170.1, on the reverse strand, counting down.
TAGCAACATTGAAGTGAGCGACCTGACTGGTGGTGATGGGTTGGGAAATCGGCAAATCCAACTTTTTGGCAAAGTCGGAGACGTGCGGCAGAATCGCCACCAGCACGGCATTGGAGAAGGCCGCAGTGACGTGGATGAAGGGAGTGATTGGCATAATATCATTAGTTGTCGAGTCCAAACGTCAATCCCCAAAAACCATAAACCGTCATCGAGTCGGCGTTGAATTCGCCATAAGTATCCGGTCGGCCCGCTGCATATTTGATAGCGTCTTTTATAGTGTGACCTAACAACATGTCTGTCTGAATGGCGGTGATAAAATTCACATGTGCCGTGTCAATCTGCCCATTATTTATGCCAGTGCCAATCATTTTGTTCTCCGGCCAGCCGACGAACGCGGAAAAACGCATGGTCGCATTCACATAGTCCGGATCGGGGACATTTTCACGATGAGACATGCCGAAGGCTTCGGGCAATGCGCCTTTGGCCGTGCTGCATCCGTCCAGAAAGACGAAGCGGAACGAATGACGATTCGTTTGACCGTAAGGCATCGTG
>DATCDZ010000169.1:0-5518 GCA_036510395.1 Verrucomicrobiia bacterium | reverse complement strand
AGGAGTGGCAGGCACTTGAGGAAAAGCCAGAGGCATCCGCTCAAGCGCTGCACCCACACCCAGCGCACCAGCCGGACCTTCAGCCGCTGCCGCGCGAGACGGCAGCGCCGCCGGAATTTCCGCAGATTTTTTTTCAGCGCGAGCCAGGCGCATCCGCTCCGCGTTTTTTTTCCGGTCAGCTTCAATGGCCGCAGGCGAGCCAGCAACAAGACCGTCCGCGCGTTTCTTTCCGCCGCCCTTGTGACCGCCAAACAACGCCGGTGAAGTAACAGGCGGAGCAGCCACAGGTGCGGTCTGTGAAACCGCGACGGCGGCTGAAGCTGGCGCCGAAACTGGCGCAGGATTTTTCTCTGCCGCTTTTCCTCCGGCGGCGGGAAGAACCGGGACCGGATTTTTTTGAGAATGCTCATCTACCATAAGATAGCGCGCCAAAAAGTTCTCGACTCGGGTTTGAATTGGGCGTATCCCTCGAACAATCAACGAACCCTTGGCCTTGTCTCAATTTAGCATCGTGATAAGTTAAGCCGGAACGATGGACTTGAAACGCTACCTCACCATTTACGCCGCGCTGTGGAAAAATTCCGTCGCGCGCGAGATGTCGTTCAAGGGCAATTTCATTTTGTGGATCGTCGTGGAGCTGCTTTGGTTCGGATTGCAACTGGCTTTCGTCGGCGTGCTTTATTCGCAGACGGATTCCATCGGCACATGGACGAAATGGCAGATGTATTTGCTGGTGGGCGCGAGCAATTTCATCCAGCAAATCTACCAGGCGTTTTTCCTGACGAACTGCACGGGGCTTTCGGAGCTCGTCCGCACGGGAAAAATGGATTTCCTGCTGGCGCTGCCGGTCAACACGCGCTTCATCGTCTCCACGCGGCAGGTGGATTTGGGCGCGTTCGTCAACGCGCTCTTCGCCGTGTGCGTGATGGTTTATTCGGCGATGAAATTAAATCTGCATCCCTCGGCCGGGCAACTGGCCGGTTTCACGGGGCTGTGCGTTGCTGGAATTTTGATCCATTACTCGCTGATGTTCATGCTGGCCTCGATCAGTTTCTGGACGGTGCGGGCGCAGGGAATCGTTTGGGGCTATTACAACCTGTTCAACATCGCGCGGATGCCGGACGAGGTGTTCAAGGGCGCGTTCAAGGCGGTGTTCACGTTCGCGCTGCCGATTTTGCTGGTGTCCAACGTGCCGGTGCGCGTGCTGGCGGATAAATTGACTTCGCCGGCAATGTGGCTGCTGCTGCTCGGCCTCGGCGCGGTGTGGACGCTGGTTTCGGAATGGTTCTGGCGTTTTTCGTTACGGCGTTACACGAGTGCGAGCACTTGAAATAAATTTGTCTTCGCGCGCGGATTTGCGCCGGACAACTTTTTAATTTTTCTTCAAAGCCTTGGCGACGGCGGCTTCCAAGGCCGGGCCGCGCAGATTCATGCCGATGATCTTGCCATCGCCGTCCAGCAGGTAGTCGGTGGGCGTGACGTTCACGCCATATTTCACAGCCAGCTTGTTGTCCCACTTTTTCCCGTCATAAAACTGCCGCCATTTGATGTTGTTTTCCTTGAGGAATCTTTCGAGCGTCGGCCGGTCTTCATCCAGGCTCACGCCGACGATGTCAAATCCCTTGTCGTGGTATTTTTGATAGGTGGCGATGACATTGGGCAGTTCCGCCACGCACGGTCCGCACCATGTCGCCCAAAAATCAACCAGCACCACGTTGCCCTTGTAACTGCCGAGCGAAAGCGGCTTGCCCGTCACGTCTTTCTCATCGAAGCCCGAAAATTTTGCGCCCACAACGAGCGTGTCCCGGATGCGTTCCGCTGCAACCGCATCTTTCAGCGAATCGAGGATTGCGTCCATCCTTTTGCCGGATTCCGTTTCGGGCAGATCGCGCTTGATTTCCTGGAACGCTTCCGCCGCCTTTTCAGGATCGCCGCTGGGCGCGTCAATCACCTGCAGGTATAACTGGGCTTTCATCATCAGAATCTGCGCCACGTCCTCCGTCTTGAGGTTCTTGTATTTGGCATATAAAACGTCGAAGTCCTTCAGTTCGCCCGCAAAATCCTTTTCCGTCGTCGCGCCCGTATGAATCTTCTCGTTGACCTTGGAGACCAGTGCAATGAGGTCGGTGATGACGGCGTTTGTTCCGTCGGCAAATCCGTTCTGGCCGGACAACATGACCGCCGCAACAACCGCAAACAAAAAGAATTTCTTCATGGCAAAATAAATTAAACTGTTGTCAAAAATATCATGGAATGAACTTGCTGCAAGCTGCATCTGCAAACCGGCGGGTGGAGTGAGTAAAATTTTCTCTGTTGCCAAAGCGCGGATGCGAACTTAAATTGCGCCCATGAGCAAAGCTGACATTTTGCTGGAATTGCCAAAACTCGAATTGGAAGAACGCCGTGAAATTTTCGAGCGCATTTGCGACATCGAAGAGCGCGACTTGCTCAATGGTGGCCAGCCGACTGCCGAAGAAAAAGCCCTGCTTGACCGCGAATTGGAAGAATACAAATCGAATCCCAAAGCCGGTTCAACTTGGGCGGAAGTCGAAGCCCGTCTCCGAAAACAATCCCGCTCGTGAGCTGGCGCGTCATCATCCGTCCAAATGCCGAGGCGGACTTGCAGGACGCCCGGTTGTGGTATGAATCTCAACGAACTGGTTTGGGCGACGAACTTTTGATTGAAGTTCGCAGCGCAGTCCAATTGCTGGAGGAACAACCCGAACGCCGCCCGATTTACTACAATGGATTTCGTCGTTTGATTACGCGCCGGTTTCCTTACAAGATTTTTTATCGTGTCGAAGGCGACTGCGTGATTGTTTTCAGGATTTTGCACGCAAAACGGGATCATCGTCGGCAACTTTAGAGCCGGAGGCGCGGCATATTGTAGAAAATCATCCGCCAGAATTTTCCAAGCTCCGTCAGGAGCGACATCTTCCGAATATGCCGCTCCTACGGAGCTTTTTCATTTTGTGAACGGCGGGCTACAAAGATGCCGCGCCGACGGCGCTCCGAAATGGCGGACGCGAAACGCTCAAGGAAAAACTCAAGCCGTATCTGCAAACTGGCGGGTGGACGGAATATCTGAATAAGTCAAAGCGAGTCCATGATTTCCTTCACCTTTTTGTCGTAATCTTCCTTGTTGATGAGACCTTGATCGTAGAGTGCTTTCATTTTTTTCAATCGTTCGGCGGCATCGGGTTTGGCGATGCTGTCAACGGGTGGCGGCGTGGCGGCGTCAATTCCCGCCTTGGTCGCAATGAAAAGCGATTTGATTTCCGCAGCGGACAACGCGCGGTTGTAAATGCGCACTTCGTCAATCAATCCGTCATACGCAAGAAATTCACCCGTGCCGTAATCCACCACGCTGTTGCCGATGCACAAATCCCAGGTGCTTTTTTTCAGAGGGCCGGGAGTTTTCACCGGATGTCCGGCCCCGGTGCCGTCAATGTATAAACATACATTTTGACCATCATAGGTTGCGGCGATATGACGCCATTGGTTGTTATTCAAAATGCGGACGCTTTCGATTTCGCCCCGGCTGGTTTCAAATGCCAGTTTTCCCCGATGCGCCTTGCCGTTGTAATCTCCGCCGAGGCCGAGGCAATAGGCGTTGCGAATACACTTGTCCACGATTCGATTCCAAAATCCGTCCGTATCCGCCGCTTTGATCCATGCGCTCACGGTGATGTTATCCGGGTTTAATGTGTCGCTGTTGGGGATGACAATCCGGTCGGTGAGGTTGGTAATGCTGAAATGATACGCGCCGCCGAACTTGCCTTCGGCAACCCAAGTCGCGCCATAAACGCGGCCATCATTGCCTGCGCCGCTTTCGTCATGAATCACACCGTCTTCATCCGGCTTGTCAAACGGCAGATACAAAACCAGTCCATTCGGATTGGGCGTGCCACCACTCTTGTAATTAGGATGCGCCGGGCCGCTTGCTCCGGGACCGGGTTGGTTGGCGATGCGCCACTGCGCCCAGTTCAAACTGGCCGCGCTTTCCAGCGCGCCTCGCCGGACCAGTTCGCGCACCTGGTTTTTAATGCGCTCAAGATCGGCTTCCAGCGCGGCGGGAGACATTCCTTGCGGACGCTCAAATGAATCGAGAATTCCAGTGACGAAATCAGCCGACTCTCGGTCATTGCTGTTTTGGAAAACAAGGCGGGCATCGGCGAGCGGCTGGCTCCAGTGTTCCTTCACTTTGGCGGCTTGCTGTTCCGGGGTCAGGGCTTGATTTGGTGCCGCGTTCTGTCCGCAAGCATGAAACATCTGGCCGGATGATGCAAAGATTGCGGCTGCGAAAAGGAGGCTGGTGAGACCGTTCTTTTGTTTCATAATGGGTTCAGGATTGCGGATTTTTCTGTTTGTAGATTCCTATTACGATTGCAAATTGTCAACGGTTTTCTCACCGATCCCGCTTCAAAAGAAATTCCGCCAGTGCTTCGAGCGCAACCGCTTTGCCTTTGAATCCCGCAACGCGGGACAGCGCGCTAAAAGCTTTTTCCGTCAGTTGCGCCGCGATCTGCCGCGATTTTTCCAAACCAACAAGCGCGGGATAAGTTGCTTTTTGAACGGCCACGTCCTTGCCCGCCGTCTTGCCGAGCTGCTCGCTGGTCTGCGTCACGTCGAGGATGTCGTCAATCACCTGGAACGCGAGGCCGACGTGATAACCGAAATCCGTGAGCGCGCGGAGTTGCACGGGCGGGCAGTTCGCGCTCATGCCGCCGAGCCGCACGGAACAGCACAGCAACGCGGAGGTCTTGCGCTCGTGGATGAATTTCAATTCGGCGATGGAAAGTTTTCTGCCTTCGCCTTCCAGATCCGCGACCTGCCCGGCGACAAGCTGCAGCGAGCCGGACGCCTTGGCAATTTCCAGAATAATTTTATCGTGCGGATAGCGTGGAAATTTTTTGCATTGCGCGGCAATCTCAAACGCCTGCGTCAACAGCGCGTCGCCCGCGAGCACGGCCACGCCTTCGCCGAAAACTTTATGGTTGGTCGGCTTGCCACGGCGGAAATCGTCGTTGTCCATCGCCGGCAGATCGTCGTGGATGAGCGAATAGGTGTGGATGCACTCGACGGCGCATGCGAGAGGCAGCGCGTCTTTTTCCGAGCCACCGCAAGCCGCCGCTGCCGCGAGTAAAATGGCGGGGCGCATTCTTTTTCCGCCCGCGAAGAGCGAATAGCGCATCGCCTTGTGAATCGTGGCGGGCTTCGTTTTTTCGGACGGCAGGAATTTGTCGAGCGCGGCATTGACGGTTTCGGTGCGCGTGGCGAGGAACTGGTTCAGGTCGAACGATGATTGTTTGGCGGCCATAAAATTATCGGAAGAAAATGCCGGAAACGCGGGCAACTTTGAAGGGAATTTTTGTTGTGTCGCGTAGTTTTCAAAACAGGAATTTTTTGTAGTTAGCAAAACAGGAAAGGTTAATTGGGTCGATTGGTGAAGAGGAGCACGGGTTTTTGCTTGGGATCGGGAGCGGAGGCCAGCACGGAGTGGTGGCCGATGGGATGG
>DATCDZ010000168.1:0-18054 GCA_036510395.1 Verrucomicrobiia bacterium | reverse complement strand
CTGGAACCTGCTGTTGCGGCATATTTATCTGTGGACAAACTGGAACGCGGAATATCTGGTGATTTTTTCGGTGGTGACGCTGTTCATCATCGTCGGCTGGTCGGCGATGGTCTGCCTGAAACGGCCTGAAGCGTGGCTGGCGGCGATGGTTTTGATTTCGCTGGTGTCCGATCTCCTGCCGCGCCTTTTGCTCGGCCGTCCGTTTGTCCTGACAATCTCGGCGCTGGTCGTGATTTTTATGATGTGGCGGCGGCATGGCCCGGCACCGCCAAAATGGCAGAATATTTTCTGGATGACGCCGCTGATCGCGCTGGCGGTTTATTTGCACGGCACATGGTATTTGTGGGCGCTGCCGGTCGCGGCGTTTTTTCTGGCGGGACAATTCCGCTGGTGCTTCATGCTGGCCGGAAGCTGGATTGCCGGGACAATTTTAGGTTCGACGCTCACCGGCCATCCGATTGAAAGCATTTTGCAGGCGGTGCAGGTGGCGTTTCGCGCCGTGGGGCTGCACCAGACGCAAAGCACGCTGGTCTTGGAATTGCAGCCTTCCGGCGGCGACATTTACTCGATCATTTTGCTTGGCGGCTTGCTGATTGCGCGCCAACTGCTGAAGCTGGACGCGCAGCCGCTGCATCGCAACCCGGCGTTCTGGCTCGTTGCCATATGCTGGGTGCTGGGCTGCGAAACGTCGCGTTTCTGGGAAGACTGGGGATTGCCCGCGCTGATGGTTTTGATCGCGTGCGATTTGCAATTGATTTTTCAATCGCGCTTCGCGGCGGACTCTTTCAAGCGTCTCGGTCTGGTGTGCGGACTGGCGCTGGCGGCCTATGCCGTCACCACGAACGATGCTGGCAGCCGATGGACGCATAATTTGACTCAACAATATCTCTCGTTGGCGGAGCATCCCGAACTCGAAGGCTGGATGCCGGAAAAAAACGGCGTCCTTTATTCCGCCGACATGACGATTTTTTACCAGACATTCTATAAAAATCCGAACGGCGGCTGGCGCTACATCCTCGGCTTTGAGTCAACGTGGATGCCCGCCGGGGATTTTGAAGTCTATCACAAAGTCCTGTGGAACTTTGGCGACGCCAAGGCCTACAAACCGTGGGTGGACAAAATGCGCCCGCAAGACCGCCTTGTCATTCGCGGCGGGCGCGGCGACCAGCCCAACATCCCGCAACTCGAATGGAACTACGGCGTCAGCGGCATCTGGATCGGGCGATTGCCGCGCACCAACTCGTCGCTGTCCGCGCCGGAAATTCCCGCGCCGTCCGCGCATTGAAAATTCACATGGCAGATGAAAATGGCAATTTTGGTTCTGCGGAGTCCGACCCGCTTCGACGCTATGTGCCGCTCGCGGCCTGGGTGATTGCCATTTTTACCGTCCTCGTCATTCCGCTGAAAATCATCAGCTACGGCTACCTGCCGGTGGATGACATTCTGGGGGATTCGGCAAAGGCGGTCAGCGGCAAACCGTGGCCGGAAATTCTTGTGCTGCGCCCCGCGTTCATAATGGATCACCACATCGGCTGGCACTGGCTGTTGCGGGAGATTTATCTCTGGAGCCATTGCAGCACGGAGTCGCTGGTTTTGGTGGCGGTGGCGGGAATGTTCGTCTTGAGCGGCTGGTCGGCGATGGCGTGCCTGAAACGGCCGGAGGCGTGGCTGGCGACATTGATTGTGTTCGGCCTGTCGTCCCCAGTCATCCAACGGCTCATGCTCGGACGCCAGTTTGCCCTGACGCTGACGGCGCTGGTGGTGATCCTCCTGTTGTGGCAGCGCCACGGTTCGACGCCGCCGAAATGGGGGACGTTCGCGTGGATGACGGCCTTGATCACGCTCACGGTTTTTCTGCACGGCGTCTGGTATCTATGGGCGCTGCCGGTCGCGGCGTTTTTTCTCGCGCGACAATTCCGCTGGTGCTTCATGCTGGCGGCGTCCTGCGTCGTGGGAACAATCCTGGCTTCCGCACTCACCGGCCATCCCGTGGAATACATCTGGCAGGCCTTAAAACTGGCGCTCCGCGTCGAGTCAATCCACCGCACGCAAAGCACGCTCGTCCAGGAAATGAAACCGGCCGCCGGAAATTTCCTGGGACTGCTGCTGCTCGGATTCTTGCTGGTCGCGCGCCAGCTTGCAAAAATAAACGCGCCGCCCATGACGCGAAACCCGGCGTTCTGGCTCATGGCCATGTGCTGGGTGCTTGGATGCCAGACCGTCCGTTTCTGGCTGGACTGGGGCGCGCCCGCGCTGATGGTTTTGATGGCCGGCGATCTGCAATTGTTTTTGCAGTCGCGCTTCGCCGAGGATTCGTTCAAGCGGCTTGGCCTCGTCTGCGGACTTGCGCTCGCGACTTATGCCGTCAGCACGAATGATGTCAACAGCCGCTGGACATTCAATCTGCCGCAGCAATATCTGACCTTGAAGGAACATCCCGACACCCTCAAAGGCTGGATGCCCGGCAAAGGCGGAATTCTTTATTCCCCCGACATGACGATTTTCTACCAGACATTTTTCAAAAATCCGAATGGCGACTGGCGTTACGCCGTCGGCTTTGAACCCGCGTTCATGACGGACGAGGATTTCGCCGTCTATCAAAATTTCCTCTGGAACGACGGCGACGCCAAAGCCCTCAAGCCATGGGTGGACAAAATGCGGCTCCAGGACCGTCTCGTGTCCCGCGCCCCGCGCAACGCGCCGCCGGGAATCCCGCAATTGGAGTGGAACTATGCCGTGAGCGGCATCTGGATCGGACGTCTGCCGCGCAACGACACCAACGGCGCTCCTGCGACAATTCCCGCGACGGAAGCGCGGACAAATTCTCCAAGCTCAAAGCAGTGACAGTTCGTCGAATTGTTTTGCGAGCGCAAAATCCTTTTTCGTCAGTCCGCCCGCGTCGTGCGTCGTGAGCGCGAGCGTCACCTTGTTCCAGCGGATGTCAATGTCGGGATGATGCTGTTCCTCCTCGGCGAGTTGCGCGACCGCGTCCACGAACTTCATCGCGGCTGGAAAATCCTTGAATTGGAACGTCCGTGAAATGACATCGGCTTTCCTTTTCCAGCCAGGAATTTTGCCGAGCGCGGATTTGATTTGAACTGCGTTTAATTTATTCATGGCTCAAAGCTCGCCGCAAAGCCGGCGTTTGGCAAATGACTTTGCGGGAAGAAATCAAAACCATTCCTTGCGCCCGTCCACATAAATCCGCACGAATTCCCCGTCCGATTTCGTCAGATAAATGATGCCTTCGATGAGGCCGATGATGTGAATGACGAAATAAGCAGGCCAGAGCACGCACGTCAGAAAAATGCTGCACAAACTGACCGCCAGCATGATTCCGCCGGCGGCGTTGTAACCCAGGATGAACTTATGGACGCCAAAACCGCCGAGCAAAATCCCGCAGATGCCGGCGGCAACTTTGTTTGACGCGCGCGACGCGATGGATTGCGGGGGCGGCGCAATGGCCGGCGGAACATTTCCCGTTTCGGAAATCAATTCTGGAAACGTCCCGAGCGGCTTCCACCCGGGCGAACCTTCGGCTTGAACGAGCGTCTGCGCGTTGACACGGTTCACGGCCAGCCAGCGGCGGATTTCTTCCGCGCCAATCGGCCCGTATTCCCGTCCGTCTGTTCCGATGATTTTATACATAATGTGCCTTTCCAGTTTTCATTCGGACAAAAACATTCTAAAAAAGTTTCGGCGGTTTGTCAGTCAAATCCGCAAGCCGCGGCGGAACTTTTTGCGGGTTTCTGCGCTCTGCCGTCTTTGCCTGCAGCACCAGACTCACGCAAGTGATCATCGCCCACAGCCAGCTTACGCCAAAACTGATGACTCCCCATTTCAACAGCCAGCCGGATGCAGTTTGCGGAATCGGTTCATCGGCTTGCGCCAGATAAATCCGGTAAGACCACCCGATGACCCACGCGCAAATCAAAACACAACTGGCAACCGCCAGCGACAACTGGCTGATGCCGGTAAAAATCCGTCCTGCCTTCAGCGACCCGACGCCCGGCGATGCCAGATTTTGCATGACGCACGCCCAGGCTCGGTCGCGGCTCAATGGACGTTCAGACGGAACAGGCATCGTCGTTCAACTGAATTGCGACTTCACATCCGGCTTTCTCAAAACCACCAGCGCCCAGATGCCAAAAGCCAGTCCAAGCACATAGCCGCAGCAAGGCGTCAGGCACGGCACCGTTGACAGCGTGGCGGCGGCCAGGGCGAATTCGTAGCTTTGCAGCGACTTCATCTTTTTTGCGCCAATCAGGATCAAGGCCGATATAGCCAGCTCGACGAGAATGTTGACGATGCCCAGCGGACCATACATCAGATGGATTATTTTTTGCATGAATTGTTCGATTTGGGGATTGTTAAGCTGCGCCAGTTCCGCATTGACCTCTTGCAGGTTCGGGATAAAAAACATCATGTCAACCAGGCTCCACAGCGCGAGGATGAGGTTGAGAATGGCTGTCACCATCAAAGCCACGGCGGGAACCTTGATTCTTTGCAACGCAGCTTCGCGGCCGCCGATGCCCGCCGGACTTAACGGCGGCGGCGCGCTCGCAAGTTGCGCGCTCGCAGCAAAAACATCGGCAAATTCAGGAAAATTCGAGAGCGTGCGGAACTCCGCATCGCTTTCCGACTTCGCCAGCGACTGCGCGTTGAGCCGGCCCTCGGAAATCCAGTTGCGCACATCCTCGCCCGTGATCGGGCCGTATTGTTTTCCGTCGCCGCCGATGATGGTGTAGTTGGCCATAAAATTTTCCCGCGTTTGATGACTTTTAATTCATTGAACACGAACCCGCAAGTTTCGTTTCGCTAATTATTCCGCACGAACAATTTTCCCGGCAATTGTTTCACGACGCGTTTCATTTCCAAACTCAACAACGCCACCGAAACCGCCGAACTCGGCAGCCCGCTTTTGCGGATCACCTCGTCGATCGTCCGCTCCTCGTGGTCAAGCGCGTCAAAAACTTTCTTTTCGCTCTCGCTCAATTCAATCGCAGGCAAAATTCCCGTCTCGCCCGGCGACGGCGGGCGGTTGCTCGTCGGAAACAAATACTCGAACTCGCTCAATATGTCCTCCGCGCCTTCACACAACTTCGCGCCTTTTTTGATCAAGTCGTGACAGCCTTTGCTGCGCGGCGAATCAATTCTGCCGGGAACTGCAAAAACCTGCCGGCCAGCTTCGACGGCCATATTTGCGGTAATCAAAGCGCCGCTCGTGGAATTCGCCTCGACAACGACTGTTCCCAAAGTCATGCCCGCGACGATGCGGTTGCGGATCGGAAAAGTCTGTTTGTCCGCCGGACGGTTGAACGGAAATTGCGTGATGACCGCGCCGTTTTCCGAAATGCGTTGAAACAATTCCGCATTTTCCGTCGGGAAAACTAAATTTATTCCGGTTCCTAAAACTGCAATTGTTCTTCCTTTTGCCGAAAGCGCGCCCTGGTGCGCCGCCGTGTCAATGCCGCGCGCGCCACCGCTCACCACCGTCACGCCGACATAGGCGAGCTGATACGCCAGCTTGCGCGCGGTCTCGATGCCGTAATGCGTCGTCTGCCGCGAGCCGACCATCGCCACGGCGTTCTTGTCCTTCGCGGTCAGTTCGCCTTTGCAATACAGCACGAGCGGCGGATCGTAAATCTCGCGGAGCAGTGCGGGATAATTTTCATCTGCGGAAATCAAAACGTGGCAGCCGAATTCCGAAATGCGCTTCAATTCGCCCGCGAGGTCAACGGATTTTTCCCAGTTGGCAATCGCCTGGGCGGTTTCGTCGCCGATGTTGCGGACGCGGAGCAGTTCGGATTTTGAGGCGGTGAGTATTTTTGGCGCGTCGCCGAAATGTTCGAGCAGCAGCCGCGCGCGCACCGGCCCGACGTGCCCGATCATGTTCAATGCGACAAATGCCTCGCGGGAATCCATGCCGGATTAAAGTGTTTCAAGTGGCAAGTTTCAAGTTCCAAAACAGTCTCGCCACGCCCGGCGTTTGTTGCAAAACTGCGCGCAATGAGAATCCTCGCCCTCGATCACGGAAGCAAGCGCGTCGGCGTCGCGGTCAGCGACGAAACCAAGACCATCGCGCAGCCGCTGGAATACATTCTTGCCGAGCCGTTCGCGGATTTTCTGGCGCGGCTGAAAAAAATTCTCGTTGAGAAGGAGATTGATCTCATCCTCATCGGTCTGCCGCGCAACATGGACGGCAGCCACGGCCCGGCGGCGCAGAAAGTTGAAGCCTTCGTCGCCGTGTTGAAAACGGCCATCACCGTGCCCGTCAAAATGTGGGACGAGCGGCTGACGAGTTCGCAGGCGAACAAGATATTGATCCAAGGCGGCGTCCGCCGCGACAAGCGCAAAGAGAAAGTGGACAAAATGGCGGCGGCGATCTTGTTGCAAAGCTATTTGGATGGAATTTAACCACCAAGACACCAAGTTTATGAAGCCACAGAGACACAGAGTCGCAGAGGAAAAAACGATTTTTAATCTCTGTGCCTCTGTGCCTCTGTGGCAAAAAGTTTTTTTCTTCGCGCCTTGGTGCCTTTGTGGTTTATGAATCTGAAATTCAAATTGACCATCGCCTACGACGGCACGGCTTATCAAGGCTGGCAGGTGCAGAAGATCGGCACCGGCGTGCAGGAAAAAATCGAGGCTGCGCTCGGCGAGATGTTTCCGGGCGTAAAGCGCATCCACAGTTCCAGCCGCACGGACACCGGCGTCCACGCGCTCGGCATGGTGGCGCACGCGGAGATTCCGCACACGGAATTCAAGATGCCCGTCGCCCGGCTCGCTCTCGCGCTCAACGCCTTTTTGCCGGACGACATCCGCGTGCTCTCGACGGTGCGCGTGCCGGAAAAATTTCACGCGCGCTTCGATGCGACGGGCAAGCAGTATCGCTACTTTGTCTGGAATCATCAGGCCATGAACCCGTTGCTGCAAAATCGCGCGTGGCATTTTCCCGTGAAGCTGGATTTGGCAAAAATGCGCGAGGCGGCGAAATTGTTTCTGGGCAGGCATGATTTCAAATCGTTCGCCGGCACGCGCAGCTATGAAATGAAATCCAACGTGCGCACGCTCACGCGCTGCGACATCAAAAAATCCGGCGCACAAATCACGTTCATCATCGAAGGCGACGGGTTTCTCTACAAGATGTGCCGGGGCATCGTGGGAACGTTGGTGCAGGTCGGCCAGGGAAAGATTCCGCCGGCGCGCATGGAAGCAATTCTGGCGAGTCGTGACCGCCGCGTGGCCGGCATGACCGCACCGGCGCATGGTTTGGTTTTGTGGAAAGTTTTTTATTCACCGCAGAGACGCAGAGACACAGAGCGAAAAGAAAAATAATTTCTCTGCGACTCTGTGCCTCTGTGGCAAAAAATCATGAACATTGTTTTAGTTGAACCGGAAATTCCGCCGAACACGGGCAACGTGGCGCGGCTCTGCGCCGCGACGAAGTCCGTTTTGCATTTGATCGAGCCGTTCGGCTTCAAGCTGGACGACGCGCAACTGAAACGCGCGGGCATGGATTACTGGCGGCACGTTGAATGGCATCGCTGGAAAAACTGGAACGAGTTTGAATTGGCCCACAAAGCCGGCGCTGCGCGGTTTTGGTTTGCCGAGTCCGGCGGCGGCAAAATTTACAGCGAAGTTAAATTCTCGCCGGACAATTTTTTGATTTTCGGGCGCGAGACGGCGGGATTACCGAAAGAATTATTGGAAAAATATCGCGGGCGCTGGCTGCGTATTCCGATGTTCAACGACAAGTCTCGTTCGCTGAATTTATCGAACTGCGTCGCGCTGGTTTTATTCGAGGCGTTGCGGCAGCAGGGTTTTCAAGGCGAGATTCGTTGAATCGTTTCATGGTGTCCGATTTAACGATTGAACGGTTCGCGATGTAACGACTAACATTCAGAAATGGGCGGTTGGCGCAGCGGTAGCGCAGCTCCTTTACACGGAGACGGTCGGGGGTTCGAATCCCTCATCGCCCACCATCTTCCAAAGTCCCGTCACGGCGCAGCTTCATTTTTCGCCCGCGCCACTCGACGGTGCTTCCGGTGAACGCGCAAATCCAGAGCGCCGCTTGAAGAAAATCCTTCACCGGCACGAGCCAGAACGGAGAAACCAATTTTCGCTTCGGCGTGAAACGGTGTTGCAGATTTTGAGCGATGACAATCCGCAAAAGCAAAAATGCAACCGCCGTCAGTGGCGCGTAAAAAGTTTTTGTCGCGACGAGCGAAACAAAAAGCCAGAGCAGCGGCCAAATCGTGGCGTTGGATAAAATGCTGAAAAAATACGGCAGCGGACGGCACACGCGGATGGTGCGCGCCCAGCGGAGTTGGTGCTTCCAAACTTGAGTCCAGTTCATCGGAGCGTCCCAACATTCCACGACGACGGGACAGAGCGCGATGAGCCATCCGTTTTTGAAAATACGGTTGCCGAGCTGGTAATCGTCGGCGAGGCAATTGGCGAGGGATTTGAACCCGCCGATTTCCGCGAGCGCATTTCGCCGCACTAAAATTGCCGCGCCGAGCGCGAAATCCAACGGCTTTAAGGTTTGGGATTGCAGGACCTGGCTCCAGAAATCGGAGTTGATGGCGACGACCTCCCATTGCATTGCGGTTGTCGTCGGATTTGCAAGGCGGTAAAAACAATTCACCAGCCCGGCTTTTTCATCGCGAAGCGACGTGACGAAATTGGCAAGGAAATCCGGCGGCACGCGCACGTCGGCGTCGCAAATCAGGATCAAATCATGTCTGGCGTGCCGTTCAAGCTGGGCGATTTTGGAGACTTTGGCGTTCGCGCCGAGCGGTTCGCTGCAAACGATCAATTGTGCGTCGCTTGCGATATCTTTCTGAAGGAGTTCTTCAACGATTTTGCATACGGGATCTTTTGCATCCGCGACGCCGAAGAGGATTTGCTGCTGGCCTGAATAATTTTGGTTAAGCCAGCTTTGAAGCGATCCGGCGGTGGTGTCGTCGCAGCCTTTGAGCGGTTTGAGGATGGAAATGGCGGGCGCAAAAGTTGAACCGGCAGTTCGTTGATGCAGCGGGAATTTTCGCGCGGCGAGAAACTGCCAGAGCAGGAGCGCAAAACTTAAAATGGCGGACGCGGCAAAAATTGCGTTGGGAAGATTCACTGGCGCAAAGGAAACGAAAAATCAGAGGGCGATGCCAGCGATTTTCACAGGTCTAAAGTAGAAAGTTGAGCCACCGCCAACCCGCGACATGAACCGCGACGACAGAACGGCCAACAGCAAGTCACTGGCTCCTGCTGATTATCAGGCCACATGGCTTTCGTCATGTAGAATTCTGTGTGGTGGAAAAGGACAGCACGCGACGCGAAAAAGTGAAGTCACGCCGGTGTTCCTGGCTTAAAACAAGCTCTGGCTTACGGCTGCGTCGGCGGGTTTTTGCCCTGCGCGACGTCAATGATCGCCTGATATGCCGGCTTCGGGTTGAGCTGGCCATCAAACACAAGCGGAGCCTGGCCCCGGCGCCATGACCGGGTGTCGCTAATGCCCCAGAATGTCACCCGCGAGATGGACTTTGCATGACGTTCGAAGATTTCAAACAGCTTGGCATAAACCTGTGCCTGCTTTTGGAGTTCCTCGGCGGTAATTGTTGCGCCGCCGCCGCCGCCACGACCACCAGCCGCGGGTGGAGGATTGCCGCCAAAAAGCGCATAATAGGACTGGCCAGGCGTTGCGTTCATGGTGGTCTTTTGATCGCTGGTGATCGCAGGGGCGACCTTGGTTACTCCTTTGCTGTAACGGAGCATTGCGATATCGGTCTGGATGTTCGCCACCGCCTCCAATTTGGAGCGGACAGCAGCGTCGTCCTTGGCCAGAACTGCGGTAAGCACATCCTTCTGGGCTGCGGTCAGTTTGTCCTGCAAGGCAGTAAGGTCGGCCTGGTTCGCCGTGATGGCAGTGTTCAACTGCGTGGTCTGATCAGCCGTCAAGGCACCGCCGCCACGACCGAATCCACCACCAGCACCACCGGCGTTGAAAGCGCCGCTGTTGCCGCCGGTGGCCACCACGTCCAGCTCGCTGATGGCCACCTTCAGCCCCAGCGACTCATAGTCGGTAATCGCCTTTTCAACGTCAGCGAGATCGGTATCCAGATGCCAATGGCCCTGTATGCCCACGCCGTTGATGGGCGCGCCGTCCTTGATCATGCGTTTGAGCAGCGACATTGAAGCAGCGTGTTTGCCTGTGTTCCGAACGGCACCCTGCTCAATGTTGTAATCGTTGTAATAGAGCTGGGCGTTCGGATCGGCCTGATGCGCCCACTTGAACGCCATGGTCAAGTAGTTCGATCCAATCACATGATACCAACTGTCGTTCCGCAAGTTATCCGGCTGGCCGTTGTTGCTGCGGTCATCAATAGCTTCGTTGACCACGTCCCAGCCATAGACTTTACCCTTGTAATGCCCGACCACCGTTGCGATGTGGTTGCTCAACCGCTTCATGGCCAGTTCGCGGGACACCGGCCCGCCATTGGTTCCCTGAAAGAACCAGGGGGCCGTCTGGGTGTGCCAGGCCAGGTTATGGCCCCAGACCTGGATGTTGTTTGCTTCGCACCACGCCACCAATGCATCGGGGGTCGTGAAGTTAAAAACGTTCTCCGAGGGATGAATCGGCTGGGGCTTCATCGAATTCTCGGGCGTGATGATGTTGTAGTTGGCCTTGATGTTCGCCAGTTCCGCCGCCGAAAATCCACGAGGGACATCGGCTGCCGTGCCGATGAGGAATTTCCCGGCAAACGCGTCTTTTAGCCCCGCCACTTGATGCTTGCCTTCCTTCGTCGAGACGCAACCGCAGAGAGTCATGGCGCCGGCCAAGGCCAGCAATAGGGAAATCTTTGTTTTCATGCGCAGGACTATGCCCGCAACCCCGTGCCCGTCAAGCAAGAATCTGCATCATCCGCACACTTTGGCGCGACGCCATTGCTTTGCGGGAAAGCCGCCAGGCATCCGTGTCGGTTTAAACTTCAGGCACTTTGAATTCGGTATGTTCGTCGAGCACAAGGACGCCGTAGGGCGGCAGGTCGTAGTTGCCGGAGAAGTTGTTGCCGGTGAGAAAATCGTGCATGGGCTTGTAGAACTGGATGCGGACGGGCGAGTTCTGGTGGTTGAGCAGGAAAAAGACCCGCGTGCCATCCTTTTCCCTCATGCTGACCTCGACGTTTTCGGGAACCTTGAGCAGCGGATGCAGCGCGCACATCTGGCGCAGCCAGGTGACGAGGTCGTTGTAAAAATGCTGGTGGCTCATCGTGCCGATGTAAATGGCCTTGCCGAGGCCGAAGGTGTTCATCGTGATGGCGGGGCGACCGGCGTAAAAATCCTTCACATAGGTCGCAAGCACCTGGCAGCCTTTAGGCTCGATGATGTCGCACCAGAGTTTCGCCGGGTGCATATGGCTCGTGGTGAAAACGCCCTTGAAGGCGAGGTGGTTTTCCTCGCCGGGCGGCAGCGGATCGAATTCCAAAACTTCGAGGCCGAACAGGTCGGTCAGTTCGTTCGGGCAGCCGGTGTCGGGCGCGATGTGATGTTCGTTGACGAGGCCGGTGTTGAACGTGCCGACGAGCGTGCCGCCGTTCTGCACATAAAGCTTCAGGCAGTCGGCCTCGCCTGCGGCAAGGACATGGAGCGACGGCGCAAAGACGATCTTGTATTTCGACAAATCGTCGGTCGGCCTCGCGAAATCCACCTGGATGTTGCGGTCGTGAAGCGCGTTGTAGATGAGCTGGATGTGTTCGCGCAGGCTGAAAAACTTGTTCGGCTGGTTGGGCTGCTGCAACGCCCAGTCGTTCTCGTGGCTGTAAAGGATGCAGACTTCGGCAACGACTTTTGTGCCCATTATCGCGGGCGCGAGCAGTTTCAGTTCGTCGCCAAGCTGGCAGATTTCGCGGAAGACACGGCTGCTGCCCTCGACATGGTGCGGCAGAACAGCGCCAAAAAATTTTTCGCAGCCGATGCGCGGCTGTCGCCAGCGGAAAAAAAGGATGCCGCTCGCGCCGCGCGAGACAAGCTGGTAGGCGAAGAGCCGGATGAGTCCGGGGCGGACGAGGGCGTTCACGTCCTGCCAGTTGACCTGGCCGACTTTTTGTTCCATCGCCCAGAAACCGCAGTCATCATCGGGCGTTTTGATGCCGGTTTTTTTCAGCGAGCGCAACAGGTCAATGTCGCAGGCCAGTTCGGCGGTTTTCGCGCGCACGACGACGTTGCTTTCGACGGAGATAAAATCCACGGCGTCGGCCATGTCGAAATGGTCGTATTTGCGGAGGAACGCGCGCATCGTGACGGTCACGGGATGCTGCGGGCAGCGTTCGCGCAAAAGATCCGCCTGCATCTTGACGAACTGCACCATCGTGTCGCTGCTGAAACGGTTCCAGTCGAGCAGCAACGCCGGGTTGTGCGGCGCGGGCGAACGCATGGGCATCGGCACCTGGTCCCACGCCGTCACGGTCTGCGACCAGAAGCACAACCCAAGAAGTTCGTTGAGCCGGTCAACGGTCTCGTATTTGGCCTCCAGCCAGAGATGCCATTCCTTGCGCGTCGCCTCGTTGAAGGAAAATTCCGAATCGTTTCCGCCCATGCTGTTGTCAATCTGCCACGCGATGATCTGCGGATGATCGCCCAGCGCCTCGGCCATCGCGCTCACGATTTTTTTCGAGTAGTCCCAGAAAATGTCGCTCGAAAGACAAATCGCGCGGCGCGTGCCTTCGTGTTTGACGACGCCGTTTTCATCGAGCGGCAAAATTTCAGAATGTTTTTTGGCGAGCCAGATGGGCGGCGCGGCGGTGGGCGTGCCGAGAATCACCTTGATGCCGTGACGCGCCATGATGTCCATGACGCGCCATGATGTCCATGACGCGGCGCAGCCAGAGGAAATCGTGCCTGCCCTCCTCGGGTTCGCAGACGCCCCAGGAAAACTCGCCGATGCGGACGACGTTGATGCCCGCCTTGGCCATCAAAGCGGCGTCCTGCTCCCAGGCCGCCTCGGGATTTTCGACGGTGCCGCCGTAGGGAAAAACCCACTGCTCGGGATAATAATCAACGCCAAAATACATAACTTTGACTTTCGGGCTTCTGACCAACAATAAAATCAAAACGCCGCGCTTGCAATGCAAAACTCGCTACGGATGAATTATGCCTTTGACAAATAAAACTGGTAGGGCGCGTCACTCCGTGCGCGCCGTCATTGGACAATTTACCGCGCTCGCGACGGGCAGAGGACTGCCCGCCCTACCGTTTGGCGCAATTGTTTGTCAAAGGCATAATCCCGGCAAAGACTTGAAACTAATTTTTGGTTTGCCATAATCAACTTCAAATGGTTTCGAGTGTTTCCAAAAAATCCGCGAAACGGTTCAGCGAGGCGGACGTCTGGCGCGCGTTCGGCGCGGGCTGGCGTCCGTTGTGGGCGGGCTTTCGCAAGGGCGGCTTCAGCGTCGAGTGGCACGGTTTCGAGTGCGAAGCGCCGCTGGATTTGGCCGGAAGTTTTCATCCCGACAGCGTTGAGATTTGCCTGAACCTCGACGGTCATGCGGAATTTTCATTGGCCGGGAAAAAATCGGAACTGCCGCCCGCCAGCGCGACTTTTTATTTTTCGGGATGCGAGCAACTGAACGCGCGCCGATTGGCGCAGCAGCGGCATCAATTCGTCACCGTGGAAATCTCCAAGGAATTTTTGAAGCGCCGCGTCAGCGAAACAAAAACCGGACTGCACCCGCAAATCCAGTCCGCGCTCGCTGGAAAAAACGGCGCGAGCAAAATCGCCGAAGTCCGCAAGCTCACGGCGGAGCAGCAGCGGTTGATTCCAAGTTTGAAAAATTCTCCCGCGCCGCTGGCCGGACGCGCCGTGTAGTTCGAGAGCAAGGTTTTGGAATTGATGGCGGAATTTTTCTTCGTGCCGGTTGAGGACGAATTTTTCTGCGAACGACAGAAGCGCATCGCCAACGAGCGCGTGCAGCGGGTGATTGAATTGCTGCGCGGCAATCTTTCCGAGCCGCCCGATTTGCTGGAACTCGGCAGGCGAGTCGGTTGCAGCCCGTTTTATTTGAGCCGGACATTTTCGCAGGAACTCGGCGTGACGATCTCGCAATATCTGCGCCAGTTGCGGATGGAGCGCGCGGCGGAACTGCTGCGCTCCGGCAAGTTCAACGTGACCGAGGCCGCGCTGGAAGTCGGCTATTCGTGCATGAGCCATTTCAGCCAGGCGTTCTGCCAGACGATGGGCTGCTGCCCGAATCTGTATCCGCTGATCAAACCGTTGGTGAAAAAAATCGTGTAACCAACTGCGGCGCGGTTCAGTCTATAAATCCGACCACCTGTGAATTGACTTGGTGGAACCATTTATAAAATTATGAAAAAACTCATGTTGATCCTGACGGTGGCGGTTATCGCCTGTTTTGCGACGCAAGCGCAGGCTTGCCAGGGCAAAGGCAAACAACACAAAGGGCATCACGCGCTCCATCACGGCAAGCATCACAAGGCTTGAACCTGAAGAAGATTTAGCGGGGAATAATTCAAAAGCCGGGCCATGAAAATGGTTCGGCTTTTTGTTTGCGTTGTATGGCTGCAAGCAGGGTGCAATCCACCGTCAGTAAATGGCAACCCGCCGGAAGCGGACAAAAAATCTTTCTGCCAGCATCTTGGCATGAAGAAAAATGCGAGACGCGGATTTGCTTTGATTGAATTGCTCGTGGTGATCGCCATCATCGCGATTCTGGCGGCGATGCTTTTGCCCGCGCTGGCCAAGGCGAAGGAAAAGGCCAACCGCATTGTTTGTTTGAGCAACCTTAAACAATGGGATCTCGCGCTCGATATGTATCTGGATGACTACAATCAAATCTTTCCCGATTTCAGCATCGCCAACAGCACGCCCGGCGCACGCAGCGGTTACGATCAAGACAACATCCATTGGACTGACCTCGCCGGTTTTGCGGCGGGCGGCTACGGAAACAGTGCATGGTTCAATGCCCTGCCGCCGTATGTTTCACAAAAGGCGCTTTGGCAATACGCGGTCAACCCCGCTAATTTCGTGAATGGCCGCAGTATTTTCAATTGTCCCACCGCCACTTTTCTGCCCGCAGAGGTGGACCCGTTGTATCGCGTGGCGTTCAGTTATGGCATCAATTTCAAGGGCACCAACGGCGCGGTTCCTGCGGGATTGCCCTTCAAAGCCACGATGGTATTGCATCCTTCTGCGTTCGTCTTTTTCTCGGACGATCGGGCCAACTCCGGTGAAACCCCGTTTTATGGCGCGAAGCCCCTCAACGATCTGGGCGCCCGCGCGGTTCGCTCAACCATCTCTCCTCGCGCCACGCCGCCGGTGCGAACCTCACATTTCTTGACGGCCACTCGGCCTATTTCAAATACACCTATATGGCCTATCAGAAAGGCACGAAGATCGGCGATCCCGGTAACCCGGACATCAATTGGTCTTACGACGGCACGCCTTCTCAATAATCAATTCATGACTGTTCCAGACGGCTGAAATCCGCTCACAACAATTCCAGCACGCGATGCAACTCCGCGTCCGTGTTGTAGAAATGCGGCGAAAGACGGATGTAATTCTGCCCTTTGCGGCCAGTCCGCAGCGAGGCGACAATTCCGGCTCCGGTAAATTTTTGATTCAACGCTGCCAAATCTTTTCCGGCCTGATAAAATGAAATGATGCTGCCGGCATTTTCCGGTTTCGCGTCCGCGTTCAAAACTGAAAAACCTTTCGCCTGCAACGCGGGCACAAGCATCGAGCGTTTGCGGAACAATTCGACGGCGATGTTTTCCACGCCGATTTCCAGAGCCAGCTCCAGCGCCGCGATTAAGCCGACCAGGCCGACGAGGTTTTGCGTTCCCGCCTCGTATTTCACCGCGCCGCTGCGGAAGACGATTTCTTCCTGCGCGGCGAAATTTGGATTGCGGACATTGTGCCAGCCGTAAATGGGCGGATTTAATTTTTCCTGAAGTTCGCGGCGGACGTAAAAAATTCCCGCGCCGCACGGGCCGAGCAGCCATTTGTGCGCGTCGGCGGCCAGGAAATCAACGTGTTCGACCGTCGTCGGAAATGCGCCGAGCGTCTGGATGGCGTCGAGGCAGAAAAGAATCCCGCGCTCGCGCAAAAATTTTCCGATGGCATCAATTTCAATCCGAAAGCCGCTGATGAAATGGCAGCACGCGAGCGCGACGAGCCGCGTGTTTTCGTCAATCTGCCCCGTCACGTCAATCGTGCGGATCGCGCCGAGGGTTTTTATGTTGAGCAGCCGGACCTCGACGCCGCGCGCGGCCAGCGCAAAGTGCTTCTGCAAAAACTGGTGGCCGCCCAGCCGGATGCCACGCTGGCCGAACTGGGCATCCGGCTGGATCGTCCGTTCGGAACTTCCACGGTGGATTTATGGCTGCGACGACCGGGCTTGAGCTATAAAAAAAACGCTGCACGCCGCCGAGCAGCACCGGCCCGACGTGGCCGCCCAAAGAGCCTGCTGGCACGCCCAACTGACCGTGGAGCCAGTCGCCCGGCTCGTGTTCGTGGATGAAAGCGGAGCCAACACCAAAATGACCCGGCGGGGCGGACGTGCCCCGGTCGGTGAACGCCTCGTCACCCACATTCCGCACGGGCATTATCAAACCGGCACGCTGGTTGCCGCCGTGCGCTTGGACGGGGCTTGCGCGCCGTGGTTATTTGATGGGCCATGGATGGCGAACTCTTTTTGGCGTGGGTGCGACAAGGGCTCGGGCCGACGCTCCAGCCAGGGGATTTGGTGATTATGGATAACCTCGCCACGCACAAGGCGGCCGGCGTGCGTGAAGCCATTGAATCCGTTGGTGCCAGGCTGCGGTGTCTGCCGCCCTATTCTCCCGACTTTATTTAACCCCATTGAAAATATGTGGAGCAAAATCAAACAATGCCTGCGCAGCTTGGCCCGCGCACCGGCGCGGAACTGCTCCAGGCTGCCGCCAAGGCTTTCACCGACATCTCTCCCGCCGACTGCCGCGGCTTCTTTTTACACGCCCAATACGCTATATGATTTATGTAAATGCTCTAACTGGCCACTTCAAGCACTGGGACACCACTAGCAGGCTGTTGAACAACGGCTGATTTTTCGCAGGGCGGCATTGCGATGAGTTTGAAAATCAATTTTGAGGGTGTGAGGGTCTGCAAATCATGCCGGCAGCGGCGCTGATGGGCTGGCGGCGGCTTGGTTTTTGTCCGCTCATCGCGTTTTCACCGGTTGGTTTGTTCTTTTTCAACCTGCTTATGCCAGTTCCAGCCGCGCCATCCGCAAGAGGTTGTAAGTGGCCGCCACAAAGCAACCGCAGGCTTGGGTCCGTTCCAGTCCCCGGCAGCGGCTGCGCCTCAAGCCGCCAGTCGTTTTGATCCAGCCGATGATTTCCTCCACCCGTTTGCGGAGGATTTGACTGGCGCGATAAGCGGCGCTGCCGCTCGTGCGTCCGTCCAGTCCGGGCGTCCTGACTTTTTCTTTGCGCGCGACGTGCGGCGCAATGTTCCGCCGGCAACCTTTCACAAAGTCTTTGCGGTGATAGTTCTTGCCGTCTCCAATGCTTTTAGGTTTGACGCCTTGATGCAGTTTCTGGTGTGCGTCGAGTTGTTTCAAGGCGATGGCCGGTTCAGGTTCTGCAATCGGATTGTGCAGGGTAAAGCCGGCGCACAAGCCGTGGCGGTTTTCCATCAGCAGATGCGCGCCAAAACACAGTTTGGCCTCTTTGCCGCTGGCTTTGCGATACAACACGCTTTCGGGATCGCCCGCGCTCTGATGCGTGTCGTTCTTTCTTTGCTCGCCGCGAAAGTTGATCGTCGGATTGCCCGGATCGTCGTCTTTGGCGGCGGCGATTTTCCGGCCATCGGCCCCGTCCTTGCGGACGAAACTTTTCAGGCCCGCCCACGATTCAATCAAAGTTCCATCCGCCGTGAAATGTTCGTCGCTGCTCCAGCCTTCCTGGCGCGAGAGTTGATAGACTTCGGCGAAGAAGAGTTTGGCCACTTCGGCGGACAAAACCCGCTCATAGTTCTTGGCGAAGATGCTGTGGTCGAAGCTG
>DATCDZ010000167.1:0-4714 GCA_036510395.1 Verrucomicrobiia bacterium | reverse complement strand
TGCCTCGATTTGGTGTTCGTTGTGTCGTTCATGTGTGTTGCCCCTAGCTCACACATTTACACAGCTCCTGTCCACCAAATCGAGGCAACGCCATCCCGCAATTTCATGCCAACCGCGCAGAACGCAAGCCCGCAACCGTCGAGAACTCCCAAAATTCCAAATTAGGTGACTACCTCCGTTTCAGCGGGCTGGTTGTCCGGTTGCAAATCTGCCATGATGAACCAGTTTAACAGGTCAAAAATGGCTGAATCCAATTCCACTTGTAACTGGCTTTGCACGGGCGACGAGGTTTTTCCCGAAATGCTCGCGGCGATTGACGCGGCGAAAAAATCGGTCTGCCTCGAAGTTTATGTTTTCACGGACAGCCCGCTGGGAATCCGTTTTCGCGAGGCGCTGGTTCGCGCGTGCAGGCGCGGCGCGAAAGTCCGCGTGCTCGTGGATGCGGTCGGCTCCTATTTTTTGCCCGCAAAGTTTTGGGATCCGCTGCGGGACGCAGGTGGCGAAGTCCGGCAGTTCAATCCGGTGACATTGAAACGCCTCATCATCCGCAACCACCGCAAGCTGCTCGCGTGCGACGGGCGCGTGGCGTTCGTCGGCGGCTTCAACATCGCTTCGGAATACGAAGGCGACGGCGTGAAATCCGGCTGGTGCGACGTGGGCTTGAAAATCGGGGGCGCGCTGGTGGCGCAACTGGAGGCGTCGTTTGACGAGATGTTCGGGCGCGCGGACTTCCGGCACAAACGGTTCACGCGCCTGCGAAAAACCGATGCGAAAAAAACCGTCACGCTGTCCAAGGAACAACTGTTGTTCAGCGGGCCGGGACGCGGACGCAACCCGTTCAAGCGCGCCTTGCATGGGGATTTGGAGCGCGCAAAAAATGTGCAGATGATCATCGCGTATTTTCTGCCGACGTGGCGGCTGCGGCGCGAGTTGAAACGGGTGGCGCGGAGCGGCGGAAAGGTGCGGTTGATTCTCGCGGGCAAATCCGACGTGCTGCTTTCGATGCTCGCAGCGCAGGGTTTGTATCGCCGTTTTTTGAAAGGGAACATCGAGATATACGAATATCAGCCGCAGATTTTGCACGCGAAACTCATCATCGTGGACGACGTCGTCTATCTCGGCTCGGCGAACCTCGACACGCGCAGCCTGCACATCAATTACGAGCTGATGATCCGCTTTGAAAATAAAAAGATCGCGGACGAGGCGCGGGAAATCTTCTCAAAAAATCTGAAGCACTGCCATCGCGTCACGGCGGAGGAATGGCGCAAGTCACGCACTTTCTGGCGGAAACTGAAACAGCGCTGGGCGTATTTTTTGCTGAACCATCTCGACCCTTATCTGGCGCGCCGACAATGGCGTGGTTTGCCGGATTGATTTCAGGGCATTGATTTCATCTTGCGATTTACCCGCGCATGATGATTTATAAAAACAGGGTGAAGGGTCATTCAAATGTAAAAGTCGCGTGAGTGACGGCAGGATGATTCTTTGTCCCCCCAATGGACTTTGTGGTGACCGTGCGCAAGCACCACAGCGTTAAAACGCCGGGCTATTGTCTCAATTCGGAATTTTGAATGCGGAATTAAAACCAGGCGTTCGTCATGGCCCGGCGGATGACCGGCAGAGATTATTGGAAATGACCGGCCACCTGTGTTACACGTTGCAACATGATGAAAATAAAAGCTTACTCCGCGCGCAGCGCCAAATCGCCGCTCGCGCCCTCTTCCATCCAGCGCCGCGCACCGGGCAAACACGATGTGCAGATCGAGATTCTCTTTTGCGGCATCTGCCACACGGACGTGCATGTCGCGCGCAATGAATGGGGCGCGACAACTTATCCCTGCGTGCCGGGCCATGAAATCGTCGGTAGCGTCACGCAAGTCGGCCCGGCGGTCAGGAATTTCGCGCCCGGCGATCTGGCGGCGGTCGGTTGCATGGTGGATTCCTGCCGCAAATGCGCGAGCTGCGAGGAGCATCTGGAACAATTCTGCGAAAAGGGCGCGACGTTCACCTACAATGCGCCGGACAAGAAAAGCGGCGGCAGAACTTACGGCGGTTACTCGCAGAGCGTCGTCGTGGACGAAAATTTCGTGCTGCGTGTGCCGAAGAATCTGGATCCGGCGGCGACGGCGCCGTTGCTTTGCGCGGGCATCACAACGTATTCACCGTTGCGCCATCACAAAATCGGCAAAGGTCACAAGGTCGGCATCGTCGGCCTGGGCGGTCTTGGCCACATGGGCGTGAAACTGGCAAACGCCTTCGGCGCGCACGTTGTCGTCTTCACCACGTCGCCGGGCAAAAAGAAAGATGCGAAACGGCTGGGCGCGCATGAGGTCGTGCTTTCCAAGAATGAAAAGGAAATGGCGGGGCAGGCGAACAGTTTTGATTTCATCCTCGACACGGTGGCCGCGAAGCACGACATCAACGCCTATCTGAAATTATTGAAGCGCGACGCGACGCTGGCGCAGGTCGGCGTGCCGGCGGAGCCGCTGGAGGTGGAAGTTTCCAACCTGATTTTTGGCCGGAAAAAATTCACAGGCTCGCTGATCGGCGGCATCCAGGAAACGCAGGAGATGCTGGATTTTTGCGGCAAGCACGGCATCACGTCCGATATCGAGCTGATTCCCATCCAGAAAGTCAACGAAGCCTACGAACGCCTGCTCAAGAGCGACGTGAAATACCGCTTCGTGATTGACATGGCCTCGCTCAAGTAAGCCAAAGGCCACAGGTGACAGCCGGACACAGACGCGTTAATCGCCTTTCCACATATAGGTAAAGCGTCACACCTTTCAAACTGTCCAAATCTTCATCTGGGGAGACCAATGGAATCGTCAGGGCGCAAACAGGTTCAAATCAATGGCATCCGCCATTGCCTTGTAACCGATTGGGTTCATGTGCAACCCGTCATTCGCGTAAAGTCCGGGATGAAACGCCGCCTTAAATTTTGTCGGCGTTTCCGGGTCGCGAACGGCTGCGTCAAAGTCAATCACGCCGTCAAACATATTGTTCGTGCGAATCCATGCGTTGACATATTGACGTTCGGCTTCATGAATTTCGGAGTAGTATCCGTTCCCGCCAAACGGCGTGATGGTCGCGCCATAAACCCGGATGTTCCGAGCCTTCGCCTTGGCGGCAAACCCCTTGAAGGCGTTCACGATGTTGGTTGCCGTCATCATGCTGCTGCGTCCGCCGATGTCATTCACGCCTTCAAACACGATGAGGTAACGCACGCCATCCTGATCGAGCACGTCGCCATCGAAACGCCTGACGCCCGCCGGGCCAAGGCCGCCGAAGATGGCGTTGCCACCGATGCCCATGTTGGCCACCGCCACGTCCGCCGTCGGGGCGTTGGTGATCAGCCGCGCGGCCAGGTCATCCGGCCAGCGGTTGTTGCCGTCCGTCGTCGAGCCGCGTCCGTCGGTGATGGAATCGCCAAGCACGACAATTGTCCGGGCGGAATTTTTTGCCTGCACCTCGATGCCGGTGGCCGTGAACCAATGCTCCGTTTTTCTGGCCGTGGGAAGGCTGGCGTCAGACACCGAGTTGCTCGCGACGATGAACGAGGTTGTGCGCGATCCAGGATGGCCGTTGATGGTCGTCGCGGAAATGTCGCCGTAGAAAATGCTGATGGCGACGTTGGTGAGCGCCGGCAAATCGAATGCCAGTTCATCAGAATATATGCTTCCGCCCGGCGGAATCATCGTTCCCGCCGCACCGCTGAACGTGAGCGCCTTGTCGGTGGCCGGATTAATTTCGCCGTTTCCCAAGCCGGCGGCCAAAGCCACGCGCGCGGTGTTGATCGTGACCGGACTGGTGCCATACAAATTCGACAGCCGCACCCGGATGGTTTGGCCGCCGATGCTGTTATGCACGAATTCGCGCAGCGTGCTGTTGGCCAGCGGCACGGGCGGCAGATTGCGCGGCTCGGTCAATTGCTGGCCGCAGGCCCAGGTCGTCACCCAATGGTTGTCGGCGGCGAGAGTTTGCAATTGCGCGCAGGCGAGCGTGAAACTCATCCCCGCAACACTAATTAAAAAAGACATTTTTTTCATATTTTCAAGTTGGTATTGGGCTATTATTTTTTTTGATTAATCATCCGGCTTCAGTTTGAATTGGCGGACCATCAACTCAGTTTCCACGGTGCGCGGTAATTGCGGGTGAGCAATTTGCCGGCTTCGGCATCGCCGACAATTTCTTCCTTCGCAACGTCCCACTGGATTTTTCGGCCCGTAAGCATGGAAATCAGGCCGAGGTGTCCGGGGATGGTGGAATGATGCCCGGTCTCCACCGGCGCGACGGTGGGTTGGCGGGATTTGACGCAGTCGAGAAAATTGCGGACGTGGCCGGGTGATTCGTATAGCTTCACTTTGCGCAATTCATCGGGAAGGTTTTTGTTAACCTTCCATTCCGGATTCGAGCTTTGAAATCCCTCTTCGCCCATCATAATCCAGCCATCAGTGCCAATCCACTTGGTGCTTTCCTGTTCAATGTCAGGATCGCCGCCGGCAATGGTCATGGCAATGTCTTGAGGATACTTCAGTTCGATTCGATATGTCGGGCTGGTGTTGAACACATCGCCAGCGGGAGGGAAATCTCCGTGCCCGTCAACTGCTGATGGGCCGGAACGATCACAATCCATCCCCCAATGCGCGATGTCACAAAAATGACCGATCCAGTCCATCAACATTCCGCCGCCCGTGTTGTAATTCCAGCGCCA
>DATCDZ010000166.1:0-26339 GCA_036510395.1 Verrucomicrobiia bacterium | reverse complement strand
CATCGGCACCAGCGTGCGGCCCGTGCGGATGCACTTCAGCTACGATTCCGAGTTCGGCGCCTACACGCCCGAAGCCTACGAACGCCTGCTGCTCGACGCCATCGTCGGCGACGCGACGCTCTTCATCCGCCGCGACGAAGTGGAGACCGCGTGGCAGATCGTGGATTCCATCCGCAAAGGCTGGGAAGGCAAGGCTCTGACGAACCGGGAATTTTACGCCGCCGGAACGTGGGGACCGATCGCCGCCGACGACCTGCTCGCGCAAAGCGGCCACGAATGGCACGAGCCGCAGGTGATAAAGTAAAATCGCGCGCAAAAAATGTCCGAATACAAAGCAACGATCAAATGGCAGCGAACCAGTCCTGATTTTCTAAAGGGCAAATATTCGCGGGAACATACTTGGACATTTGACGGCGGCGTCACCGTTCCGGCATCGGCTTCGCCATCCGTTGTGCCCGTGCCATTCTCAAATCCAGCGCATATTGATCCCGAAGAAGCTTTCGTCGCGGCAATTTCAAGTTGCCATATGCTCACGTTTCTTTATCTGGCGTCCAAACAAGGATTCCAAATTGACAGCTACGAAGATGAATCCGTCGGCATGATGACCAAAAACGAAAAGGGCGTGCCGTGGGTGAGTTTGGTGACACTCAATCCAAAAATTATTTTCAGCGGAGATAAATTGCCGACGCCGACGGATGAAAAACAGTTGCACCATCTGGCTCACGAACAATGTTACATCGCCAATTCAATCAAAACCGAGGTTTCTATTAATTTCAAATGAGCAATTCCGATTTGTGCAAAACTTTGAACTGATTTCCTTCGCCAGCGCCGACGAACTGGCCGCGCTTGCCGTCGGCGCGTGGCTGCATTGCGCGCTTGCCGCATTTTACATTTGAGGCTATTTTCACGTTGAAGTTATGAGCGTCGCCGAAGCCGTCATGGAAAAATTGAGCGCGCTCCCGCCAAAAAAGCAGGAGCAGGTGCTGCATTATGTCGAGACGTTGAAACCCAAGGCGCGCAAGGCGGCCAAGGTTGACGAGCCTGATCCGCATCCGTGGATCAAAGTCGCGCTATCCATGAATCTCGATGGGCCGCCAGACTGGTCGGAGAAATTTGAAGATTACTACAACGCGGACTTGCTTGAAAGGAAGCTTGGCAAAAGGAAACTTGGGTGAAACTCGACGCTGAAGTTTTTCTCGACGCGGCTTATTTGATCGCGCTCGCACAACCGGGCGATGAGCATCACGGGAAAGCGCGGCAAATTTCACAGACATTAAATTCAGCCCGGACCCGCATCGTCACCAGCCGTGCTGTTCTGCTGGAGGCAGGCAATTCGCTTTCCAAAATCAAGTTTCGACCGGTGGCAATCGGCTTGCTGGGAACAATCGAAAAGACGGAGCTCGTAGAAATTGTCCCGCTTGCGGAAGATTTAATTCGCGCCGGTTGGAAATTATTTTGTCAAAGGCCGGACAAAGAATGGAGCTGGGCGGATTGCCTTTCCTTCATCGTGATGCGCGAACGCGGCATCCGGCAGGCGTTGACAACGGATGGGCATTTCGAGCAGGCCGGTTTCGTCGCGCTGCTCCGCCAATAAATCCACCGTTTCTTTTCATGCAGAACTTTGAACTCATTTCCTTCGCCAGCGCCGACGAACTGGCCGCGCGTGCCGCCAGCGCGTGGCTGGACGAAATCGCGGCGGCCAACCACGCGGCCAGACCTCATTGCGTCGCGCTTTCCGGGGGGCGCATCGCGCTGAAATTTTTTGCATCGGTCGTCGAGCAGGCCAAAGAACGCAAAATTTCCTTCGGCCTCGTCCATTTTTTCTGGGCGGACGAACGCTGCGTCCCGCCGGACGACGCGGAAAGCAATTTTCGCGCGGCGCACGAACTCCTGTTCGCGCCGCTCCGCATCAACGACGCGCAAATCCACCGCATCCACGGCGAAGACTCGCCGGAAATCGCCGCGCAAAAAGCCACGATGGACATCGGCCACATCGCATCCAAAAATTCCGGCGGCGAGCCAATTCTCGATTTGATTTTTTTGGGCCTGGGCGAAGACGGACACGTCGCGTCTTTGTTTCCTGGAAAAACCGAAGGAACAAATTCCGCCGATATATTCTGCGCGGTAAAAAATTCGCCCAAGCCGCCGCCAAACCGTGTCACGTTAAGCTACGCCACCATCGCCGCCGCAAGAAATGTCTGGGTTCTGGCTTCGGGCGCGGGCAAGGAAACGGCCTTGCGCGAATCGCTTTTGCCGGACGGCAAAACTCCGCTGGCAAAAGTCATCCAATCTCGGCCGCAGACAAAAATTTTCGCGGATTTCTCACTGGGATAAATTTGGAACCAGGCGATTATCAAGGAATTTATTCAAATTTCAAGGAAAAATCCGTAGGGTTTTATCGGACAAAAAATAATTAATTTTTTTTTGAACTTATTTGGGAGTCGCGCCGTCTCATATAGCGAACGTAATGTTTTCGCTGTTCGTTTAGGGTTGGCAGAGAGGTTTTGCTCGTGGCGCGGCTCGGACAGCGACCCCAAGTTGGCCCGCCACCCTTCTGAGCGCCTGGGTGAAGGCGTATAAACCTCGTCACCAAGAGAGGCCGGACGCAAGTCCGGCCTTTCGTTTATTTAACACGAATGACCGGTCGCAAATCCGCATTGATTCAACGCTAAAAATCATTAGACTTCCCGACGCATGAAACATCAGCTTGATTTCGAAAAGCCGATCATTGAATTGCAGGCCAAGCTGGACGAACTTCGCCAGCACCCGGAGAAACATTCGCTCGGCATCAGTTTCGAGGAGGAAATTCAGATCATCGAACGCAAACTGGAGGAGACCCGCCGGCAGATATTCCTGAACCTCACCGCATGGCAGCGTGTCCAGCTAGCCCGCCATCCCAAACGTCCTTACACGCTCGATTACATCCAGAAGGCATTCACGGATTTCCACGAGCTCCACGGCGACCGCTTGTTCGCCGAAGACCGCGCGATGGTCGGCGGTTTCGCCAGATTGGGCGGACATCGCGTCGTCGTCATCGGCACGCAAAAAGGCCGTGACACGAAGGAAAACATTCTGCGCAACTTCGGCTCCGCGCATCCCGAAGGCTATCGCAAAGCGCTGCGTTTGATGCGGCTCGCAAACAAATTTAATTTGCCAATCATCACGCTCATTGACACGGCGGGCGCATATCCCGGCGTCGCCGCCGAGGAACGCCACATCGCCGAGGCCATCGCCGTCAACCTGCGCGAAATGATGTTGCTCGAAGTGCCCATCATCGCCGCTGTCATCGGCGAAGGCGGTTCCGGCGGCGCACTCGGAATTGGCGTCGCGGACAGGGTTTTGATTTTGGAAAATGCGTATTATTCCGTCATCAGCCCCGAAGGTTGCGCTGCGATTTTGTGGAAAGACCGCGCCAACGCCGCCAAGGCCGCCGCCGCGCTCAAAATCACCGCGAACGACCTGCTCGAATTCAAACTCGTTGACGAAATCATTCCCGAACCGCTCGGCGGAGCGCACACGGACATGGCGTTGACGTCGGCAAATCTCAAAACGCACCTGCTTAAGCATCTCGAAGAAATTCTCGCGCTGCCGGTCGCCGAACGGCTGAAACTTCGTTACGAAAAATTCCGCGCGCACGGACATTTCCACGAAAAGGCCGATCCGGTTGAAAATGGCGTTCCGCAGGCTGCGGCTTAAATTCCCGTGCTCTACCCGCTCACTTTCCATCCGATTTTCAAGGAGCGCGTCTGGGGTGGACGCGAAATTGAACGGCTTTACGGTAAAAAAATTCCGGCGGGCAGGCTCATCGGAGAATCGTGGGAAATTTCAGACCGGCCCGGCGATGAAAGTGTCATCGCCAACGGAAAATTCGCCGGAAAAAGCTTGCACTGGCTTATGGAGAATTTCTCGCGAGATATTTTGGGTGACACGAAACCCACGAATAAAAATCGTTTCCCGCTTTTGATCAAAATTCTCGACGCGCGGGAAAAACTCTCGTTGCAAGTCCATCCGCCCGCAGGCAAGGCCGCCGAACTCAAAGACGAACCAAAAACCGAAATGTGGTTCATCGCCGACGCCGCACCCGGCGCGGAACTGTTTGTCGGCCTCAAGCGCGGCGTGACGCGCGCGGAGTTCGAGAAAAAGATTTCCGACGGCAGCGTGGCCGAATGTTTTCATCATGTGCCGGTGCGTGCGGGCGACACGATGTTTCTGCCAAGCGGTCGTGTCCACGCCATCGGCGGCGGCCTTGTAATTTTTGAAATCCAGCAAAATTCGGACACGACCTATCGAGTGTTCGACTGGAATCGCGTCGGACTCGACGGCCAGCCGCGCGAACTGCACATCGCGCAATCGCTGGCGAGCATTGATTTTAATGACTTTGAGCCGAAACTGGCTGGCGGAAATTTTGCGGGCAATGACAAAATCAAGTCGCGTCCGCTCGTTTGTGACAAGCTTTTCAAAGTCGAGAATTTGGAATTGAAACCCGGCGCGGCTGTGAAATTGAAGGAACACAAATTGCAAATTGTTGCGGCTGTCAGCGGTGAAGTCGAAATCAAAAGCGGTTCGGAAACCATAAAATTATCCGCCGGGCAATTTTGTCTGATTCCGGCGAGTCTGGAACGGACGGAAACTTCAGCAAAGTCAGATGCGGCAATTCTTCAAGTTGAAGCCGGTTGATTTTACCATAAAGTTGCCGGTGACGGCTTGTGATTTTGTTGATGCAAAAAATCCAGTGTTATTTGTTCCCGGATTTGCGCTTTTCGAGCCGGACTCGCGGCGGCAAGTTCTTTGGCGTATTTCTCCTGAATCGTTTCAATTGAAGAGGCCTTTTTTCCGCGCAAAAATCGGCGGTGTCCTTCTGCGACAAATCCATTTTTCATAATTCAATTCAGCGACAAGTCGTCCGGCATCTGCAAAAGCAGCTTGTTTTTCCAGCCGCCCTTGCTTTTGAGAATTTTTTGCCAGAGCTGGTCGGGAGGTGTTTCAAAGACCAGTTCGAGCGACGCCGGATAGGTCAGCCACGACTTGCGTTTCATTTCATCTTCCAACTGGCCGGGCGACCAGCCGGCGTATCCGGCGAACATCTTGACTTTTTTTCCGGCGGAAAACGATTCGCCGACTTCCACCAGCTCGTCAAGCGAGTGGCCGAGGTTCAAATTCGGAAAGACGTTTGCGCCGGGAATAAAATCATCCGAGTGCAAAAAGCTCAACGCCGTCGGCTGCACCGGCCCTCCGAGAAACAGCGGCGCGCTTTTGAGCGCGTCGGGCAGGTCGGCCACGATGAGTTCGCCGACCTTGCTGCCACTGGAACGGTTCAATACGAGCCCGAATGCGCCCTCGGCGTTGTGCTCGCAGATCAGGACGACGGTGCGATGAAAAAACGATTCGGTCAAATCGCCGCCGTCCAGAAGCAATTTTCCTTTCAAAGTCTTTACCAGATCGTTCATTGCCGGGACAATGTGCATCAGGAATGCGCGCTTGGCAACAGGCCGGAAACGGCATTATGCGGCGGCTTTCGCTGCCGCCAGGTCGGCCTTGCGCTCGTTGAGACTGCGGAAAAATTCGTAGCCTTCGCGGCAGCGTCGAACCAAAATATCTTTATCTTCCAGCATCGTCTTGATGATGCGCATGATCGGTTTCGGGCGCAGATAATAGGTGCGGTAAAAACGGTCGACTTCCTCGAAAATCTTGTCTTTGTCCAGGCCGGGATATTCGAGCGTGCTTTGTTGCAGACCGTCGAGTTCCACGAGGTCGGTCTTGTCCTTTTTCACGAACCAGCCATTCTGTTTGGCCATTTCGTAAAGTTCCGTGCCCGGATACGGCGCGGCGAGTGAGACTTGCAATGAGAACACGTCGAGTTCCTTTGCGAAATTAATCGTGTTCTCGATGGTCTGCCGCGTTTCCACCGGCAATCCCAAAATGAACGTGCCGTGAATCACCACGTCCGCGCGGTGACAGTCTTTGGTGAAGCGGCGCATCTCGTCCATCGTCACGCCTTTTTTGATGCGCGTGAGAATGTCGTCGTTGCCGCTTTCGTAACCAACGAGGAACAAACGAAGACCATTGTCTTTGAAACTTTTTATCGTGTCGTAATCCAGATTCGCGCGGCTGTTGCACGACCAATGAACGCCGAGCGGCGCGAGTTTTTTGGCGATTTCGCGCGCGCGCGGGAGATTCGCCGTGAACGTGTCGTCGTCGAAGAAAAATTCGTGCACTTGCGGGAATATTTTCTTCATGTAGGCCATTTCGTCGGCGACGTTTTGCGGCGAGCGCACGCGATATTTGTGTCCGCCGATGGTCTGCGGCCAGAGGCAGAACGTGCATTGCGCCGGACAGCCGCGGCCCGTATACATCGAAATATACGGATGCAGCAGGTAGCCAATGAAATATTTTTCGATCTGCAAATCGCGTTTGTAGACGTCCGCGACCCACGGCAGCGTGTCCATGTCCTGAATCATCTCGCGCTCGGGATTGTGAATTATTTTTCCGTCTCGATTTTTGTAGGACAAACCGGCGATGCTCGCTAGGTCGCGGTCTTCGGCGACTTCCTTGCAGGTGAAATCAAATTCTTTGCGCCCGACCCAGTCAATCGCGGGCGACGCCTTCAAAGTTTCCGTCGGCAAAACCATGGTGTGCGCGCCGACGAAACCGATTTTGGTGTCCGGCTTCTGCGCCTTGATCGCCTCGGCGACCTTGCAATCGTTTTTCAGCGACGGCGTGGACGTGTTGATGATGACGTGATTGAAATCCTTCGCGATGGCGAGGCACTTTTTCAAATCAACGTCATGCGGCGGGCAGTCGAGCAGTTTGGAATCCGGCGTGAGCGCGGCGGGTTGCGCGAGCCAGGTCGGATACCAATAGCTGGTGACTTCGCGCCGCGCCTGATAACGCGCACCCGCGCCGCCGTCAAAGCCGTCGAATGATGGAGGTGAAAGATAAAGAGTTTTGCTCATGAAAAATAAATTTTATTGCACGATGCGAATGGTCCAGAAATCGTCTGCCAGATTGGAATCGGTCAGATAAGAATAGGGCAGTGTGAAATATCCTTTCATGCCCCAGGAATTTCCCCAGGAGTTACGGACGATGAACCATTGCTTCGCATCGTCGTAGCCTACATCAACGACTGCGTGACCGCCAATCACTTGTTCGTTGGATTTGGGCAGCAGCGCGTGGCCGGTTTTGGCCACTTGCGCGCTTTCAAAACTCTCATAAACCGTGAATCCGAAAACGAACGGAAAGCCGGACGCCAGACAGCCTTTCAACTGGCTTAAAATCGGCGTCAAACGTTGATAGGAAACGGCTTTGTATTTCAAGGCGTCGGAATAACATTTCGCGGAAGGCTTGGTTTTGAATTTAGAAATGACGTAAGGCCATTCGTTTTCGGGACAATCGCCGAGCTTGCCGACACTTTTGATGCCGTCGCGGATTTGCGCGCCACTGTCCGAATCAACCGTGTGCTCCATCGTGCGCTCGTTGTAATAAATGAACAGGCGCGAGGGCGCGAAATCGGAAATTTTCTGCTTGAGCCGGTCAAATTCCAGCGCGCCGGCGATGGCGTTGGCCGTGCAACTTCCCAATTGTCCCTGATCATAAACCGGCGGACATTGCGCGCGCAAATCCACGCTGGCGGGAATCGCGCCGATCATTTCCATGGGCGCGGCGTAAAGATGGTCGCGATGATCCGGCAAATCCGGCTGCCAGCCGTAGCGGGAAATTTTGCGTTGGGTAAGAATGTTTTTTGTGTTCATGGGTTTTGGTTTGTTGTTTGTTGTTTGCGGCTTTTGAAAATTATTTTTGTTTCTCGCACAGGCGAATGCTTTTGACCTCAATCAACAATGGCGTGCAGTGAAAACCTGAATGCGCCCAAAAACAAATGCCGCGAACTTCAACGTGCTGCCCGACTAAAGGGGCATACTGCTTATATTCATCCCTATCTTGAGCCATGAATACAAGTTGCAGCTTGCTTGCTTCTTCCAATGTAATGGGCCGGGAAAACCCGCACGGATACATATTGGTGACAGGCTGGTCGGTGGCCAGAATCCAATAATTCAGCGGCTCGTCTCCTGCCGCAACACTTTCGTAATTCGGTGGGCCGGGGAAAGTTTGCCGAATAATGTGACCACAAACCTGCACCTTTTTGTCGCCCGCAATGTCATCTCTGGGAATGCTTTGACAACCGGTCAGGCTAAACACAGCCATTGCTATCAAAGTCACGATCGTCTTGGGCGAAAACATACCGGACGAGATTATACAGCGATTGAATCAAAATTATCGCCGGAGGAAGCATCTGGGAATGCTCTTAAATAAGCATCACCTTTTTTGGGCTCTACCACGACTGCATAAATTTCGCCGTCCTCGGCCATTTGCACCGCATCAGCCTTTAAGATAAAAGTTGAACTGCCTTCCAATTGATAAGAAATAATGTCGCCATCCTTATTCTTTTTTACTGCGGTGACTTTTTTTGGAGTCGTCACAGTGTCTTCATTCCATCCCTCCAACTGCTTGATGGCATCTAATACTGATCCTATTTCTGCCGGCTTCAAATCACTAATTTTTCTTGTAACATCAAGCCCCGTCATCTTCTTAAGCATTGCAATATATTTTGCAGTATTATTTTCGGTTTTTGGCGTCAATTTAGCTACTGCATCGGCAATGCTCATTACACTGTATTTAGGACCTGCAAGCAAAGCACTCTCGGCAGATCGTCCCGTCGCTTCATCTGGAAAAATTGCGAATGTTCCGTCATCTCCAATCGAACCGTGGCGGCTTGCAAACGCCCCTTTATCCATATTGCCCATGTTGTTATTTCTCCAAGCACGGGTTCCATCCGTGTAAATGGTGATTGCTCCTTTGTCATCCACGTAAGTGACTGTGAGTTTTTTCCTATCGGCAGTTGCTGATACAAATGGCATCTAATTAATTTTCCTTTTTTGTGTTATGGTTTGTGTTTTTATTTCCAATCTTAATCCGTTTTCTTCGCGTCCTTGATCTTCGCCAGCAAGTCATCGCGTTCGGTCGTGTCGCCCGTGCCGCAGGAACTGCCGACGTGCGCCTGATGATCATGATGAACTTCGTTCGCGAACGCGCCGCGCGCACCGGCGGCGGGCGAATTGATGATCGCCTTCGCCTCGGCCAGATGGCCTTTGCCGATGGTCACGCCGTTGAACGCGCGCTTCGCCAGTTCCGGCGATGACGGAAATGCCTTTGGTTTCGAGCCGAAGTTATATTTGATGTTTTTCCAGTTGTCGCCGCTCTGATAATTCGTGCCCAGCGCGCCGCTCGGATCGTAGCCGCAATGCACCATGCAATGCTCGCAGCGCGGGTCGCGCGCCACGCCGTTGACGACGCCGTATTTTTCCCACTGCACTTTCGTGAGCATTTCCTGATAGCCGCCGTAATGGCCGTCGGTCATCAAGTAGCACGGCGCTTTCCAGCCCTTGACGTTAAACGTCGGAATGGCCCAGGCGGTGCAGGTGAGTTCGCGCTTGCCCGCGAGAAATTCCTGATAAACCGGCGTGCCGAAAATCGTGAATGCTTTTCCCCAGTCCTGAATCTTGGCGAATTTCTGCCGCGTCATGTCGCGCGTGAGGAAAAATTGTT
This sequence comes from Verrucomicrobiia bacterium, assembly GCA_036510395.1. Lineage (GTDB taxonomy): Bacteria > Verrucomicrobiota > Verrucomicrobiia > Limisphaerales > UBA11358 > UBA11358. The sequence goes on along the minus strand of DATCDZ010000166.1, from coordinate 16,739 downwards.
TCGGGTCTTTGCCGAGGCGTTTGACCATGTCTTTTTTGGCCGCATCGTAATCGTAGCCGGGCGAAATCGTGTGGCCGTCCACTTCGAGCGAACTCAAATACTTGAACATGTCCTCGATTTCCTGCACGTCGGTCTCGCGATAAACCGTCGTGTTCGTCGCGACTTGATAGCCGATGATTTTTGCCATTTTGATGGCCTCGACACATTCCTTGAAAACGCCTTCGCGCTCGACAATCAAATCGTGAGTAAATTCCAAGCCGTCCACGTGGACGTTCCAATACATCCATTTCGTCGGACGGATGACGATTTTCTTTTTCGCCGCGTCGTCGGATTTGCGGATGACTTCGGCGTCCTTTTCGGAAATCAATTTCTGGTCGAGTAATTTTTTCAGCTTCGGCTCGACGGCGGGCGAGTAAATCGCGGCGAGGTAATCGCGCATCTTTTTGCGCATGAACATTCCGTTCGTGCAGATGTAAAGCACGCGGCCTTGCTCGAGCAGGCCGTTGATCAATTCCTCAATTTTCGGATAGATCAGCGGTTCGCCGCCGCAAATGGAGACCATCGGCGCATCGCATTCTACCGCCGCCTGAAGGCATTGTTCCAACGGCACCATGTCTTTGAGCGACGTGGAATACTCGCGGATGCGCCCGCAGCCGGTGCAGGTCAAGTTGCAGGTGTGCAGTGGTTCGAGCTGCAAGACCATCGCAAACTTCGGCGTCTTGCGGAGCTTGTGCTTGATGATGTGACTGGCGATTTTTTTCGTCAGAGCAAATGGAAATCGCATAGGATTATCGGGCTAGGGCAATTTGTTTGGGCGGTTCAACCGGCAAAATCAGCGGACTGGTGTGCGGCGGATCGGCCTTGAGCAGTCCCGGCAAAAAGAAACTCGCCGGCGAAACGCTCTGGCTGGAGTTGATGCCGCTGCAACCGGCGGCGGACAAAGCCGTCGCCGCCAGCAGCGCGAATAACATGAAATTCCAATTTAATTTCACCGTGGCTAGTATAAATTAGCCCGACACAATGGCAACTTTTAATTCCCAAGCCCGGCGTGCCATGAAATGCGGACTGGCCGCCGCGATTTTTTCCCTCGCCGCCGGAATTGTTTTTGCGGATGAAGCGCAAAATAAAATCTTCGCCGCCCGCGCGGAAGCGGAATTCCAGCGCGCGCAAATCCGGTTCCAGTCGGACACGAACAATTCCACGAATGTCTGGCAGTTCGCCCGCGCCTGCTACAATTTCGCCGACTTCGCGACGAACGACGCCGGGCGCGCTGCGATTGCGGAGCAGGGGATCGCCGCCTGCCGCCAGTCGCCCGCGCGCGAAACCAATTCCGCCCCGGTGCTTTATTATCTGGCGATGAACCTCGGCCAGCTCGCGCGCACCGAACTCCTCGGCGCGCTCAAGCTGGTCAAGGAAATGGAGCGTGAATTCAAGACTGCGGCGGGACTGGACGCGCAGTTTGACTTTGCCGGGCCGGAGCGGAACCTCGGCCTGCTTTACCGCGACGCGCCCGGCTGGCCGGCGAGCATCGGCAGCAGGCGCAAGGCGAAAAATTATCTGGATCAGGCTGAAAAACTCGCGCCTGATTACCCCGAAAATCACCTGAACCTCGCCGAATCTCTTCTGCAATGGCACGAAAGTGCCGACGCGAAACAGGAACTGGACGCCCTCGACGCGCTCTGGCCAAAGGCGAAAAAAAAATTCACCGGTGAAAAATGGGAGCAAAGCTGGGACGACTGGACAATGCGCCGCGCCGCCGCGCGCAAGAAACTTGAAGAAGCTCCCGCGCCGGTGAAACCGCCCAAAAGCAGCCCGTGACGCCAAAATAAAAGTTTTGCAGCGGCCGCACGCGCGGATTATTCTCCGCCTGATAAATCCTGGTTGGACAGCCAAAAGCATCATGGCCAAAAATTTCATTGCCGCGTTGAGCGACTCGACGGTTTTCCTGCGCGAATGGCTTGCCAACCCGCAGCGCACCGGCTCGGTCGCGCCCAGTTCGCCGCAACTCGCCGCAGCCATGGCGCGCTGGCTTCCAGCCGACCCTGAAAGTTTCGTGCTCGAACTCGGCCCCGGCACCGGCCCCGTCACCGACGCGCTGCTCAAACGCGGCCTGCGCGAGGAAACACTGGTCGCCATCGAACACAATCCAAAAATGGCGGACTTGTTGCGCGAAAAATTTCCGCGCGCCCGGATCATCACCGGCGACGCCTGGCAACTGGACGATTTGCTGCGGGGTCTGCGCGAACCGGTTGAAAGCGTCGGCGCGGTGATTTCCAGCCTGCCGCTGCTGAATTTTTCGGAGGAACAGGCCAGGGCGCTCGCGCAAAAAATCCGCGCCGTGCTTGAACCGGACGGCAACTGGGTCCAGTTCACCTACCGCATCCACAAACTGCGCCCGCGCGGCGCGTCCACTTTCCGGCTGCGCGCCTCAAAAATCGTCTGGCTCAACCTGCCGCCCGCGCGCGTGAGCGTGTTTCAGAAATAACGTCCGCCAATTCGGGGCAACGCCGCCCGCCCATGAACGACAAAACTGACAATACAGTTTCACCGGACAAGCAGCGGGCGCGACGGTTGAAAACCGCTGGCGTCGCCATTCTGGTGCTGGGAATTGCCGGCGCGGGAATTGTTCACTGGCTGGGAACGCGCGACGCGGATTTGTCGGGCGACGCTTCAATGGCTGGATTTAACAAGCCGGAAGAACGGCAGATGGAAATTCTTTACGGCAAGTCCGGTGAGTTGATCGAGGACTGGTCGAACGATTTGAAACAACCCGGCACGCAGGCCGTCATCATCGCAGCCGTTTCAGTAATCATCGCTTCCGGCTGTTTTTACTTCGCCCGGCTGTCGGACGATGACGACGCGACGCGCTGACAATCCCGATGTGCGCGGGCGAACATGAAGTCATTCTCTCAAATCTTTTCGCAAGACCCGGCCACCAGCGCGAACACGGTTTATTCGCCGCGATAAACCGCCCGCGCCGTGCAGGTTTCCGCCACGACAACTTCCGTGAGCAGCGGCAGTTTCGGTTTCAACCGTTTCCAAATCCAGACTGCGACAATCTCGCTGGTCGGATTTTCCAGGCCGTGGATTTTGTTCAGATAGTTGTGATCCAGCTTTTTCCAGACTGGCTTGAACGCCGCCGAGATGTCCGCGTAATCCATCAGCCAGCCGAGGTTTTCATCGCACCCGCCCGCCACGACGATTTCCACTTTGAAACTGTGGCCGTGCAGCCGCCGGCATTTGTGCGATTTCGGCAAATGCGGCAGCAGATGCGCCGCTTCGAACTGAAACGATTTTCGTAATTCCATTTTCATGTTTTTAGCCAGTGGTCAATGGTCAGCAGTCAGGCGCTTCGTGGCTTGACTGCGGACCATTGACTACGAACTGCTGACTCTTACATTTCCAAATCCGTCCACGTCACCAAATCGCCGAGCGCCGGTCTTCCATCATGCCGCCACAGCAGCGGCGGATTTTGCATCTGGCCAAGCGGACAAATCCGCGTCGCGCCCCAGCGCGCCAGTTGCGTTGCAATTTCCTGAATTTTTTCCTCCGGCGCGGCGATTCCGACCGTCGAAACTTTTCCGCGAACGTCGTCGGCGCCTTCCAAAGCCGTTTTCAAGTCCGCGACGCCCTTGACGTAAATGAAACGGTTCAGGCACGAAAGTTGAAAACGCGCGTCCGCTTCAAAAACCACCGTCCACGCCGTTGAATCCTTGCTGCACCAGTGCCGCGTGCTTTCCGGCGAATGCGCCGCGCGGATTTCATAAATCGCCCTGCGTGAGGCGATGGCCGCCGCGTGTTCCGGCGGCAGTTCGCCGCGCGGCTCAATTTGTTCGCGCCGTTCCAATTCCTCCGCGAGCAGTTGCGCGAAATGTTCCGGCGAAACCTCTCCTCCGATCTGGACATAAATGACGTGCGGCGACAAACAACCGAGCTGGTTCCAAGCCACCACGTCATCCGCCGCCGCCGCTACGATTTTTTTTGCGCGTGAGCCATGCAAAACTTCGCCTGCCGCAAAACCAAAACTCACGTGATGGCCATGGCCGAGGAAACGGGTTTTCACCGGCAACTGCGCGCGGATTGCCGCGAGCGTTTCATCGCCGCCGGTCGCCGTCACGCAATCGGCTTCGGCAAACAGCGCGGATTCCAGGGCGGCATTTCCGCCGCGCCACCCGGCAATTTCCAGGCACGCGCCGAGTTTGCCGTCCGCTTCGTAAATCGAATGGGCGAACAGGCGCGGCAAAAATGTCGAGCCGCCCGCGCATTTCACAAATTGCGCCGAGCGCGTGAGCAGGCCGAAAACGATGCTCGTCAGCACCGGGTTTGGAATGTTGCCCGCCGCGATGTGGACTTGAAACTCCGGCGCGTTGACAATCGCCATGCGGTTTTGCCTTTGTCCGGTCGTCGTTGCGGTCATGGAATCGGGCCGCTTCGAGTCGCCGAATTCCTGGGCGAGCAGCGCGTGAAAGTTTTCGCGCGTGAGTTGCCCGAAAAAATTGTCGAGGCCGCGCTGCAAAGTCGCGCGCGAAAAGCCGGCTTTCACCGCGTTTTCCAAAACAAATTTGCGAAAGGGAAATTCCGGCTCAAGCCAGCTTTCCGAAATATCGCTTAAAATGTTCACGAGGCTTTGCGTGGAGCGATTCGCCAGATACAGCTCGCGGTTGCGTTTCAACGTCTGGCACGCTTCGGCAATCATGGCCGGCGAAAGCGCCGCTTCCGGCGGCAGATCGGCTAGAAAATAGTTTGGCAGGTTCACAAAATTTTCGGTTTGCGATTTTGGATTTGCGATTTCACGCCGCCAGCAGGGAACAGCCGCGCGGCCCGGCCAGTTGCGCGCGGCCAACCAGTTCAAATCCGTCGGCACGGCGGATTCCCAAATCTTCCGTTTGAACGGCGGCCACGGAAAAAATGTTGGCCAGATCAAAAACGCGGATCAAACCGGTTTCGCCCTCGGCAACTTCGTGATTTATTTCCGGCGAGATTATCTGGACACGCGCCCACGGCGGAAAGTGAAAACTTCTGGCTTCCGACTTCTGGCTTCCAACTTCTAACTTCTGACTTCTGCTGTCATACGCCTGCGAACTCAATTCGCTCATGCCGTATTCGCAGATGATTTTCCCCGGCGCGATCCCCAGCCGCTCCGTGATGAGCGCGTGCAATTCAGATTTTGGCAGGCTCCGGGACCGGTTTTTGTAGCCGCCGGTCTCCATGACGCGCGAGTTTTCCGGCAGACGGAATTGCAGATTGTTCTCCGCCAGATAATCCAGCAAGTGCACGAAGGAAAACGCGATGCCTAAAATGAGCTTTGGAATTTGAGTTTTTAGTTTCGAATTGCCGCGCAACACGGCTACGGTTGCCTCGAAATCCAAAGTCCATGCGCCGTCCGCAGCCAGTTTGCCGGCAAAGGCCGATTCTGGCGCGTCCATTTTTTGGCGCACCGTTTCAAACATATGGACGAGCGAAGATTGCGGCGCTTGCGACGGCGGCGGCGTCAAGGCCAGCAATTCCGGATTCTGGATTCCGGATTCCGGATTCTTAAAAATATTTTGCCCAAACCAAGCCCATGCCGACGCTTCATAAACCGCCAGCGATTCGGCGTTGTGAAAATGGCGGCCGGCCTTTTGCACCGTCGTGCCGCTGGAATAAAAAACCGATGTGCGTTCGTCCGGCGAGAGGCTGGTCAAATCCAGTTCCTTGAACGCGGCGGCCGGCACGGCGGGTATGTGCGTCCAATGCCCGACGTCTTTGGGCGTCCGTCCGCGCGCTTCGCAAATTTTTCGATACGCGGAATTGTGCTTGAATTGAAGCGCGAACAGTTCAAGCGCCAGTTCCTCAAACCGGCGGTCTTGCGCCCGCCGCGACGCGGCAAAGCGAAGGCGGGCGGCGAAGCTGGAAAGTTCTGCGTTCATGCGGTGTTTGTTCATGGCTGGTTGTCCGCGACAGCCGGCAGGCATGATAGCAACAAACCGCCTGGTGGCAACAAGGGATTAAGATGCGCAGGGAAAATCAGGAAAAGCAGCGGCGTGCGCGAGCATTTTTATTCGCCAGCGGCGAGGACGGTTGTTATCCTTAATCATGGCGACTCCAGCCGCGACCCGCGTCAGCAGCCTTTACGTTCACGTCCCGTTCTGCGCGCAGAAATGCGCGTATTGCGCCTTTTATTCCGAAGCCTCGTCCGGTGAATTGATCGGCCGCTACGTCGCCGCACTCGTCCGCGAAATGGAAATTGTCGCCGGCGATCTCAAACCTAAAACCATTTTCTTCGGCGGCGGCACACCGTCGCTTTTGAACCTGCGCCAATGGGAGCAAATCCTTCGCACGATGGAAAAATTGAATTTGCCCGGTGCGGAAGAATTCACCGTCGAGTGCAATCCCGCCACCGTCTCGGCGGACAAGGCGAAGCTGTTCCGCGACTTTGGCGTGAACCGCATTTCCATGGGCGTGCAGTCGCTCGATGAAAAATTGCTGGACCGGCTCGGACGAATCCATTCGCGCGACATGGTTTTCAAATCGTTCGACATTCTGCGGCACGCCGGTTTTGAAAACATCAATCTCGATTTGATGTTCGCTATTCCAACACAGACCATGGAAATCTGGCGTGCGACCTTGAACGAAGCGATGGCGATGCAAAGCGAACACCTTTCCAGCTACGAAGTCATTTACGAGGACGACACCCCGCTCTTTGAACAGCTCAAGGCCGGTGAATTTTCCGTGGACGAAAACCTCGCGTGCGAAATGTATGAGGAATTGATTTCGTCCGCAGCGCGTGGAGGTTTTCACCAATATGAGATCGCAAATTTCGCACGCGGAGAATTCAACAGCGAAAAGATTCCGAGTCACGCCTGCAAACACAACGTGAATTACTGGCGCGGCGGAAATTATTACGGGCTTGGCCCAAGCGCGACCGGCTATGTTCGCGGCGTGCGGACGAAGAATTGGTCGAACACGCAGCTTTACTGCGAGCAGTTGGAGAAAGGCAAACGCGCAATTGAATCCATTGAGGAACTTCCGCCGCTGCGCCGCGCCGGCGAAATCGCCGCGTTCGGTTTGCGGATGAACGCGGGCTGGCCGTTCGCGGAATTCCAGCGCGCAACAGATTTCGATTTACGGAACGAGTGGTCGTCGGAAATGGATCAATTAGCAATGCGCGGCTGGGCTTCGCGTGACGATGAAAAATTCCGGCTCACGCATCAAGGACTTCGTTTCGCGGATTCGGTGGCGGAAATGTTTCTGCGTTGAAATGTAGGACAGGCGTCGCGCCTGTTTCTAATTTGAATTTTCGAAAATGGAGACAGGCGCGACGCCTGTCCTACGTCATTGGCAACCTCACCCTAAAAGTCGTCCCGGCATTTTCCTCGCTGGCAACTTCAATCATCCCGCCGTGCGCCTCGACAATCGCCTTGGCAATGGCGAGGCCAAGTCCGTTGCCCCCGGTGGAACGCGATTTGTCCGCGCGATAAAACCTTTCAAACACGCGCGGCAGATCTTCCGCAGAAATTCCAGCGCCGGTGTCGCTCACCGTAAGAACGGCGAGGCCGTTTTGCGATTCCAATTTCACGCGCACCTCGCCGTCCGGCAGGTTGTATTGAATCGCGTTGGTCAGCAGATTCGTGACGACTTGCGCGAGACGCTCGGAATCGCCGGTGATTTCGAGCGGCGAAAGTTCGGAAATAATTTTCACGCCGCGTTCTTCGGCAATTGGTTTCAACTGTTCGACGCAATCGGAAACCGCTTTTGAGAAATCAAATGGCAGCCGCTTCAAAACTTCCTGCCCGGCGTCGAGGCGGGCGAGCGCGAGCAGCGATTCGATCAATTTCCGCATCCGTTGCGCGGCGCGCTGGCAGGTCTCGACGGTCTCGCGGTATTCGGGCGCTGTGCGTTCGCGGTTCAGCGCGGTCTGCGCCTGCGTGAGCATCACGGAAACGGGCGTGCGGAGTTCGTGCGCGGCGTCGGAGGCGAATTGTTTTTGCTGCGCGAACGCGGATTCGAGGCGCGCGAACGTGGAATTCAGGACGGCGGCGAGCTGGCCGAGTTCGCTTTCAGTCTCGGCGACGTTGATGCGCTGCGACAAATCTCCGGCGGAAATCTTCACGGCGGCGGCGCTGATATTTTCAATGGGACGCAACGCGCGCGAAACAAACCACCAGCCGCCCGCAAGACCCAAAAACAAAATAATTCCGCCGAAGCCTGCGAGTTTCAATGCAGTTAGCCGAAGTTCCTTCAATTCCGGTGCAATGGTGCAATGGACCTGAATTGCTTCGCCTGTTGGTAATCTTCGGACAATTCCACGAAAATCTCCAATAGTTTGAGGCGTTCCTAATTTACCTAAATCCGGCAAAGTATTGGCTTGGACAACCCGAATTGACTTCCCGTCATCCACATCCATGTCTACAGTCCACCAACCAGCTCGATGTTGCGGTTCAATGGCGTTCTCAATCCCGCCACGCGGATATATTGCATAACTAAATTGATTTGGATTGTTATTATCAAACAATGCTTGTGCCTGCGGCGAATCAAGAAAATCGCGCAGTGCCTTCTGATTTTGTTCGGAGGAACCATTGTCTGAAAACCGTTCCGGCGGTGGTTGATCAAAAGGATGTTCGCCATCGTTCGATCCGCGCTGTGGTGGCGGACGGTGCATTCCTTTAGCTATAAATTCAACACGCCGTTGCAGTTCGTCGTCAATCCGGCGAAATTGTCTATTGCGCTCAAGCTGATACGCCGTGAAGCCGAATCCCGCCAGAACGACGACGAGAATCAGGCCATACCAGATTTGCAGCCGCCATTTGATGGAGTTGAAAATTTTCATTCGATGCAATAGCCGTGACCGCGCCGCGTGACGATGAAATCCGCACCGAGCTTTTTGCGGACGTTGGAGACGTGAACGTCCAAAAGATTGGAAAGCGAGCATTCGTTTTCGTCGAACAGATGCTCGTAAAGCTGCGTGCGCGTGACGACTTCGCCGCGATGCAGCGCAAGAAATTCCACGAGCGCATATTCGCGCGCGGTGAGTTCAACAGGTTTTTCTTTCAGCGAAACATTTCGCAGCGCGGTGTCAATTTTGGTTTCGCCGATTTCAATTATGTTCGTCGTCTTGTTCGCGCTGCGGCGGATGATTGCGCGTAATCGTGCAAAGAGTTCGTCCAAATCAAATGGTTTTACGAGATAATCGTCTGCGCCGGTGTCGAGGCCGCGCACGCGGTCGCGCGCCTGGTCGCGCGCGGTGAGCATGAGCACGGGCGTTTTTTTTATTTTGCGAAGGCGTTTCAAAATTTCCCAGCCGTCCATTTTCGGCAGCATCACGTCGAGGACGATGGCGTCGTAGTCGTAATTTTCGGCCTTGTAAAATCCGTCCTCGCCATCGGGCGCGGTGTCCACGGCGTAGCCTTCCTCGCGCAATGCCTGCGCGATGCTGCGGAGCAGGTCGGGTTCGTCTTCGACAATCAGGATTCTCATTTCGGGCCGGCGGAGTTTTATCAGGAAAAAACTTCCTGCGCCAGTTCGCGGAAATTCTTGCACAGGCAACCTTAAGCGGAGATGAAGAATTTTTCCGCGCGCGCAGGAAATTTTTTTTGAAAAATCTTTCCTGCTTCACGATTGCTTAAGGTTGCCTCGCGTAGATTGACGCCATGAAGATTCAAACATCAGCGGAACTTCACCAGCCGTGACCGGAAATATTTGCATCGGATGATGCGGGCGTCGGCGCCTGAAATGAAAATGAAAAAGGAACAGCATGAAAAATAAAATCGCAATCGCACTGGCGGTGGTCGCGCTCGGCGCGTCGGCATTCGTGGCCAGCGCACAGGATAACAATATGCCGCCGCCGGGTGGCGGCCCCGCTGACCAGGGCGGACGGGGTGGCATGATGGGACATCGCCCGCCGCCGTTGATGCAGGCGCTGGACGTGAACCATGACGGCGTGATTGACTCGAATGAAATGGCCAACGCAAGCGCCGAATTGAAGACGCTGGACAAAAACGGCGATGGACAATTGACGCAAGATGAATTGCGCCCGCCGCGTCCGCCAATGGATGGCGGCCCTGACTCCGGCAATGGCCGTCCGCGCGGCCCGCCTCCCGGCGATCAACAGGACAACAACGCCGCGCCGAGCGGCCCGCTTCCAGGCGACCAGTAAAATTCTGTTCGCGTGAAAGCGAGCGGCGGATTGGAAACAGTCCGCGCTATTTTTTTGGCCCGGCTGCTGGCGGAGAACTTTTAACGCAAAGAAATTTCCAGGCGAAGAATGAAGTCAGCAAGGCAATGCCTCCGCAAATCAAATAAGGCAGCGACGGATGCAGAAAGAACAGCGTGCTGGCGAAAATCGGGCCGAGGATCCGCGCGAGGCTTCCGAAACTTTGCGCGACACCGAGATTCGCACCTTGTTCGTGCGGCGAGGAAGCCAGCGAGATCATACCGAAAACAGGCGGGCGGTTCAGGCCGGAGCCGATGGCGAGCAGCGCGAGGACAATTAAAATTTCCGGCAGGGTTTTTGCAAACGGCAGTCCGGCGAGGCCGATGGCAAAAACAATCAGGCTGCTAAAAATCAATTTCGGTTCGCCGAATTTTTTTACGAGCTTGCCGATGACGCCTTGGACAGCCGCAGCCCAAAGACCTGCATAAGTGAATAGATAACCAACGTGGCGGAGATATTTTTCTCCGCTAAAAAAGGGTATGTATTTTGCAAAAATATCTTTTGCAATCAAAGGAAACGTGGATTCAAAACAGGTGAAGCAAAATGTCGCAAAAAAGAAAACGCAGACGAGTAATCCGAGCTTCGGCTGTGCGAGCGTGTGCGACCATTGGTTCAGTTTTGGGCGCGCAACAACGTGTTCGGAATTCGGTTTGCGGCTTTCACCTAAAATGAACCAGCCGAGAATAAAATTTCCGGCGCAGAAACACGCAGCGACCCAACCGGCGGCTTCTTTGCTGTGAAAAATTTCAATCGAAAATGCGCCGAGCGCGGGACCTAAAATAAATCCGAGGCCAAAAGCCATTCCAATCAAACCCATGCGCGCGGAACGTTTTTCCGGCGGCGAAATGTCCGCGATGTAGGCGGAGGCGACGGACAGATTCGCACCGCAAATTCCCGCAAACATCCGCGAAATCAGAATCCAAATTAGACCCGTCGTGCCGTTCATGCCGCACGCGATGGCGAAGAGCGCGTAGGAACCGGCGGCGCCGAGATTGCTGACGAGCATGACGGGGCGGCGGCCGATGCGGTCGGACAATTTTCCCCACGCGGGCGCGAAGAGAAATTGCATGAGCGAAAACGACGCGATGATGCCGCCGATGACCAGGCCTTTCTGGCTGAACGCCGGGCTGAAATTATCTTCCGCGTAGCCGGGCAGCAGCGGCAGCACGATGCCGAAGCCGATCAGGTCAATGAAGACGGAAAGAAAAATGACGAGGAGTGAGGGTTTGCGTTTCATGTAATTGGCCAATCGGGAATTGCTTTGTCTATCTCCGTCATCAGGCGAATGGTTTCGCTCAAGGCAACGACGGTCTTTTGATAGTGCTGGATGTCTTCGTAGGTAAGCTTGCGGTCTTTGCGGTCTTTCAGCCATTTCTCGCAGACTTGGTAGCCGCCGACATGAAATTTCCAGACTGCTTTCGGCACGCCGGCAAAGAACTGCTTTGGATTGATCCAAACCCGCTGGTCATTGTCCGTGTATTGGACTTTCTCAACCTCATTACTGCCCTTCACGTTGAATTCGGTAATGAAATTATCGAGCTTGGGTGATTCCATGAGATGCAACGCAACCAGCTCCGCGCCTTTGGCGGCGAGTGCGCGGAACAATTTCAAATCGCCGGTCAGCGGCAGGCGCGGGAAATCAATTTTCAAAAATTCTGCGTAACGCTCGCGGTAAGTTGGCGAATGAAAAACCGCGTAAGCATAATTGAAAAAATCTTCCGGCCCGACGGTTTTCTTCAAGTCGCCAGAATCCACAGGCAGCCATTTCAAGCCGAGCCGCTGCGTGAAGTCTTGGATGAATTTGGGATTCAGATTCGCGCGGCGCACCGAATAACCGGGCGACGATTCAAATAATGCCATGAGCATCGTGCCGCCGCCGCGTTTCTTGTTTTCAGCTTCGGGGTCGTCATAAATATAGAGTGGGAATACTGAAGTTATTTCGCGTGTGCGAAGCGACACGGCAGCGCACTCGATCAATCCGCGCGAACACAAAATATGCTGGAAGCCGGTGATTGCTTGTTGGCGACACGCGAGCATCGCAAGGTTGTCGCCCGCCAGCATATTGTGCATGAGTTTTGCAGCGGGTGTGCCGATAAAGCCCTTTGAAACGCCGCTAAACCATGTATGGCGAACATCAAAAGGTCGGTAGAGAATCCGGCGAAAAAGTTCTTTGGATTTGTTCTGCTGAACATCCAACTTTGCGCTGGCAACTTTCCAATCACGGCTGTCCTCTTGCTGGTCGTATTTGAACCGTAGCGTTGTTTCATCCAACACCCGGAAATTATTCACCACGGTTTCAATTTCCTTACGGTCAAATTGAATCGTAACCCGGTCGCGCTCGGTTTTGACACCGTTGCCGCTGACTCCGAACATATCTCTCACACTCCAGCCATTCTCATATTCACGGCTCGATTTAAGATCTCTTGGAACAAAAAAGAAATGTGGAGCGTTTGGCGTGAGTGTCTTCCAACGAATTGTGTCCACCGACATTTTGCCGAGAGCTTCATATTTACTCTCACGCTGACCCCACAAGTCTGCATAGTGAACGCGGCAATTGGTTTTGCCCGGCTCTTTGACAAACAACGTAATCGAGACGCCCACGGTGATGTCGAAAACATTCTCATCCTTCGTGCCGTCCGGGCAGACTTCTTTTTTCTTTGAACTGCCATGCAAATTAAGAACGTAAATGTCCGTGAAACTTTCCATCAGGCATTCCCGCATCCGCCGGTGAGTCAGGCCATCAAGATAAGTGTTGTTCGTCACCAATCCCACGATGCCTTCTTTATTTGTATCAATCCGCCATTGGGCGAAGCGGATGAACTTGATGAAATCATCATCAAGGTTCAGCTTGGTTTCATTCAGGTCGGTTTTGTAATCCTCCAGCAGTTGTAAAATCCATTCGCCCTTGTTCATCATCCCAAAGTTGGCATAAGGCGGATTGCCGATGACCACCATGATTGGTTTGTCGGATTTAACTTCGGCGGCTTCGTTGGCTTCCTTGGATACAAATTGTGCCAGCAACAATTCGCTTTTGCGCGCGGCGATTTCTAAAGTGTTGGTCAGGTAAATGCCCAAGCGTTGCCCGTCACCAAGAAGCGCTCCTTGCTGTTTCAGCAAATGCGCCAGGTTCAAATGAGCAATGGCATACGGAGCCATGAGAATTTCAAAGCCGAAAATCCGCTTCAGCAATTTTTCAGAAACGTGGGAATTCCAAGTGAACTTGCTCAACGGATACTTTTGATAAACTTGCTCGATAACTTTGTGAAGAAAAGTTCCAGTGCCGGTTGCAATGTCCAAAACCAGAACGCTTGGCTCGGCGATGCCGGGTTTAATGTCGAAGTGTTTTTGTAAAAGCGAATCCACACCGCGCACGATGAAGTCCACAACTGAATCAGGTGTGTAATAAACGCCGCGCACTTCGCGCATTTTTGGATCATAAGCCGACAGAAACGTCTCATAGAAATGAACAATCGGATCGTCTTTGCCTTTGCCCTTGCCGAAATCTTTTAGCACCGCAGCCATGTCCGTGTGATTGAGCAATTCAACGATGTCATCAACAGCCCAAGCAACGGATGTGTGCAAATTCATCCCGCACGCCTGATAAAAAAACTGTTGTAGAAACGGATTGGTTGCAGGCAAACAGAACGGCGCATTTTCCCGGTTGAATTCCTGATTTGCCGGAGCATGAATACGCGCGGCGAATAAACCATAAGCGAGCGTTTGCGCGAACATATCCGCGAACTTGTGTTCATCAAGGTCGGGAATGAGTGATTCACGGAAAGCGGCGAGCCAGCCGTGCAAGCTACCGGGTTCAGGTTCAAATTTAAGCCCGTTGATAATTTGGTCGCGGATAATTCGCGTCATGCCCGCCATGCGTTCGGCCAAATCTTTGGCCGTGCCGATGGTCTTCGACTTTTGCGTGAGAAAAGCTTTGAGCAAATTCGCCAGTTCCTTTTCGCCGTCGGGAAGCGGTTGCAATTTTTTCTTTCCGTCCAGTTCCGCAAGACGAACTGTCATGCGATGCTCGCCGTTCACATACCAGCGAAATTCAAGATAGTCGGTGAGAATCCAGTTGGGCAGTCCGTCAAGATAACGGCCAAATTGTTCGCCGGACGGCGGCTTGCCCTTTTCCATCGCGGCGAGATTTTCGCCAACGTCTTTAGTTTCGACATGGCCGAGTGGGATTTTTCCTTTTGTGAGAATGAAGTCGGGCGCACCACAAAGAATTCGTGTTGGCTCGTTGGTGGCGACAATTCCCCGACCAATGGATTCCAAAAGTTTTTTGAGCGCGGGGCGATGCGTATGCTCGGTTGCGTCACCGTGAGCGAGATTTTTTTTAATTTCGTCGAGATACGCCCCGAAAAATGTCATGCGCGAAGGCTAAACGACGGTTCCAGTGGCGTCAACCAGCAGCCGCTGGCGATTTTGGATTCTGAATAACTTTGCGAATAAGCTGCGAACGGAAATTATTAGTTCCGGCTTGCTGTAATTTCTGCCGCAGAGTCTGCTTGTGCAATGATTGATTCCGTTTCCGACAGCGCAGGCGCAGCGGCAGATTTGAAGAAGGCGCGCCGCCGTAAAAATATTTCGCCGTCAGACTCGATTAAATTGGACCGCCTGCCGCCGCATTCGCCGGAGGCTGAAATGGGCGTGCTGGGTTGCGCGCTGCTGTCGCCCAACGAATGCCTGGGCGAATGCATCGAAAAATTGAAGGACAGCGGCGCGGAATTTTTTTACGACCTCCGGCATCAGACGATTTATGAAATGCTCGCGGAGATGTTCAACACGCGGCAGGCGATCGATGTCATCACGGTCCAGCAAAAATTGAAGGACAAGCAATTGCTCGAACAGATCGGCGGCATCGCATATCTGGCGCAGTTGCAGGATTCAGTGCCGAGCGCGGCGAACCTTTCCTATTATCTGGAAATCGTCCGCGAAAAATTCCTGCTGCGGAAAATGATCTCGGTCTGCACGGAAGTCGTCGGGCGCGTCTATGATTACGAGGGCGAAGTGGACGCGCTGATGGACGAGGTCGAGCGGGACGTTTTGCGGATTTCCGAATCGCGCGCGCAGGGCGGCGTGGTGACGACGAAGGAACTGGTCGGCAAGGCCATCGGGACGATTGAAAATTATTTCAGCCGCAAGGGCGTGCTGAACGGGCTGGGCACGGGCTTCCCGGATTTGGACCGGATGACCGACGGTTTGCACGGCAGCGAGATGATCGTCATCGCGGCGCGGCCTTCGATGGGTAAAACGTCGCTGGCGATGAACGTTGTCGAGCACGTCGTGCTGGAGCAAAAACTGCCGGCGGCGGTCTTCAGCCTGGAAATGAGCGCGGAGTCGCTGGTGCTGCGCATGATGTGTTCCATCGCGCGCGTGAACCTGCGGAGCATCCGCGAAGGGTTCATGAGCGAGTCGGATTTTCCGAAATTGACGGGCGCGGCGGGACGGCTGGCGAACGCGCCACTGTTCATTGACGATTCGGCGGGGCTTTCGATATTGCAGTTGCGGGCGCGGGCACGTCGGCTGCACCAGCAGCACGGCGTTAAACTTTTCGTGGTTGACTATTTGCAGTTGCTCCATTCTACTGCGCGGCGTTCGCAAGAAAACCGCCAGCAGGAAATCGCCGACATTTCCAGCGGCATCAAGGCTTTGGCGAAGGAATTGAAAGTGCCTGTGCTGGTGTTAAGCCAGTTGAACCGAGAACTGGAGAAGGACAAAAGCCGCAAGCCGCGCCTGTCGGACTTGCGCGAGTCGGGCGCGATTGAACAGGATGCCGATGTGGTGGGCCTGCTATACAAACCAAATTCGGGCGACGATGAGGACGGCGCGCAGGCCGAGGAAGCGGACGGTCTGCCGGTCAATTTATTGATCGCCAAGCAGCGCAACGGCCCGACGGGCGACATCAATTTAACGTTCCTGAAAAACTACACTCGATTTGAAAGCGCAGCAAAAGTCAGCGACGAAGACATGCCGGAAGGCCAATAGACGATGAAATTGTTTTTTCGCCTTATCGGAATCTGGCTGTTGCTCGGCTGCGTGCAGGCCGCATGGTCGCAGGAAACCGGCCAGAAAATTGACGGCGTGAAAATCCAGTATGTCGGCCCGGAGTCCATCAGCAGACAATTCATCCTCTCCAACATCCGCACCAAGGCCGGGGATGTTTACCGTCTGAATTCCACGCAGGACGACATCCATTCGCTCTACGCCACGGGAAAATTCCGCAACATCCGCGTCGAGACGGATCAGGCAGACGATGGCGGGGTGAACCTGACTTTCGTAGTGGAGTCCCGCCCGATCATCACCGCCATCCAGATTGAGGGGAACAAAAAGGTGAGCGACTCGAAGCTGAAGAAAAAAATCACGGTGAAGGCGGGCGATCCCCTGGACGAGGTGAAATTGTTCGAGGACGTTCAGGAGATGAAAAAGCTGTATGAAAAATACGGCTACCCGGACACGCAGGTGAAATACTATTTGGACACGATGGACGAGGCGGCGGGCCGCGCAACCGTCACCTTTCAAATCGTTGAAGGCCGGAAAATCAAGA
>DATCDZ010000165.1:0-6928 GCA_036510395.1 Verrucomicrobiia bacterium | reverse complement strand
GCGGCTGCTGGTGAAGATTTCCGAGGGTTCATTTCGCTTTCGCGCGCGAAGCAGCTCCGCAAATTGAACCTTGCGCCGGAGCGCGAGAAAAAAGTTTTGGAGCTGCCAAGTTGTGGTTTTTTGGAGTGCGCTTAACGTCCTCGCATACGGTTCGCAGCCAGTAACCGCCCAGCCGGACGAATCTCCGGCGAGCGTGCCGAACGCCGCGAAACACCGCCTCAATAATCCGCCGTGGCAGTCCTGTCTGGCTCTCTCAACCCATCACACTATGAATATGCTAAAAAACGCGAATTGGAAAAATATGCTCGTCACGGCCGTCGTGGCCATCATCGTCGTCAAGGTCATCTACCCGCTATGCGCACCACTCCACAAGTCGGAGAATTTTCGACGAGGTGAGACGACGGTTCGCGGCAACAAGAAAAATCATTTCTTTTACCGGATCGCTGCCGGGCAAATGGAAAGCTTCTGTCGGCAAATCTAAAATGCAGCGGCGACCCGGCACCGGCAGAAAAAAGGAGAAACGCCTTGTTTCAGCGCGCGAGTTCGGCAAGTTTTGCGTTCGCCCTGCCGCTGTCAATTGTTTCGCAGGCCAAATCCCAGCCTTCGGCGAACGATTTTGTTTTTCCAGCGACAAACAGCGCGGCGGCGGCGTTGAGCAAAACGGCGTCGCGTTTCGGGCCGTGTTCCTGGCCGGATAAAATTTCACGGACGATTTTTGCGTTCGCAGTTTTGTCGCCGCCAAGCAGGTCGGCGAGCGTGGCGGACTGCAACGGAAATTGTTCCGGCAAAGTGGTGGAAACGGTGAAGCCGCGCTCCTGATAAAATTCCGCGATGGTGTTTTCGCCGAGCGTGGAAAGTTCGTCCAGATAATTTGCGGTTTGCGGTTTTTGATTTGCGATTTTCCCGCAGACGACCATCGCGCGCCGGACATCGAGCGACTGCAAGACCTGCGCCAGCGGTTCGCAGAGTTCGGGGCGCGGCACTCCCATGAGCATCGCGGAAGGGCGCGCGGGATTAAGCAGCGGGCCAAGCAGGTTGAAAATCGTCCGCTGGCCGCGTCCGGCGCAGATTTTCCGCGCTGCGGAAATGTTTTTGAACGCGGGGTGATAATCGGACGCGAAGAAAAAGGCGAAATTGCGTTCGCGCAATGAACGCGCGGCTTCCGCCGGGGTCAAATCAATCTGCACGCCGAGCGCCTCGAGCACGTCCGCACTTCCGGCTTGCGAAGTAACCGCCCGGTTACCATGCTTGGCGACGGCGACTCCGGCGGCGGCGCAGAGGATGGCCGCCGTGGTGGAAATGTTGATGGTGCCGAGGCGGTCGCCGCCGGTGCCGACGACATCGAGGATTTCGCGCGAGCGGGTTTCGGCGTCGAGCGGCGGGGAAATGGATTTGTCGCGGAGCGCGCGGGCGAACGCGGCGATTTCAGCGGGCGTTTCGCCTTTTTGCGCGAGAGCGGCCAGAAAGCCGGCCTTGAGATCCGCCGGAACGGTTTCATCGGCGAGCCGGTCAACGGCCAGCCGGATTTGTTCGTCGTCGAGCGGCTGGGCGGCGGCGAGTTGCTGGATGAGTTTTTCGAGCACGCGATGATTTTAGGGCTTAATGCGTCCGGCTCAAACTGAAAGTGCGTGGACAAGTTTTGAAAATCAGGTAACTTGTCCGCTCCAATTTTTGAAATTATAAATTTATGGCAGAAAAAAAGAGCGGCAACGTGTTGAAATGGGTGATCATTGTCATGGTCGGCGGCGCGGTCATCGGCGGCGGCATCTGGCATTTCAAACATGGGAAGAGTAATGCGCCGGAATATCAGACGGAGCCGGTCGAGCGCGGTGAACTGACACAGATGGTGACGGCGACCGGCACGTTAAATCCGGTCGTGAACGTGACGGTAGGCAGCCAGGTTTCCGGGCGCGTCAAAAAATTGAACGTGGATTTTAACTCCATTGTGAAGTCCAACGAGGTCATCGCGGAAATTGACCCTTCGACTTACGAGGCGGCTGTTGAACAAGCCACCGCCGATCTGGCCAATGCAAAGGCGAATTTGGAATTGCAGCAGATCCAGGCGGAGCGCAGCGCCGAGTTGTTCACGAACAAACTGATCTCCGGTTCCGATTACGACACGGCCTTCGCCACGCTGCACGAGGCCCAAGCCACGGTGCAGATCAAACAAGCTTCGCTGAACAACGCCGAAGCCAATCTGGATTACTGCAAAATCCGTTCGCCGGTGGATGGCGTGGTGATTTTGCGCGCGGTGGAACTGGGCCAGACAGTGGCCTCCAGTTTCAGCACGCCGACTATTTTTCAAATCGCGAATGATTTGACCAAAATGCAGATTGATTCCAGCGTGGCCGAAGCCGACGTCGGCGGCGTTGCGGAAGGCCAGGCGGTGAACTTCACGGTGGATGCGTATCCGACCATGGAGTTCCATGGCGTTGTCACCCAAGTGCGCAATTCTCCGACGACTGTCAATAATGTCGTGACTTACGATTGCGTCATCGGCGTGACCAACGCGGATTACAAACTGAAGCCAGGAATGACAGCGAATGTTTCCATCATTGTTGCCCAGCGCGAAAACGCGCTGATAATTCCAAACGGAGCGCTGCGATTTCATCCGCCGGAAGATGCGGCCTTGCAGACCAGCAATAATGTTGCGATGACGGTTCCGTCAGGCACCAACAACCCCGGACGTTATGCCGGCAGGCCGGGCGGGCGGCGCGGTGGCGGACGCGGACGCGGCGGTCATCCGCCGGTATTCCACGCCGTTTATGTGCTGTCGGGCACTGGCCCGGATGCCAAATTGCGGGCGGTGCAGATCAAAACCGGCATCAGCGACGGCCTTTCGACAGAGGTGGTTTCCGGGCTGGATGAAGGCGCACAAGTGGTAACGGGCGCGCTTTTGACTGGCGAGTCGAACGCTGAAGGGTCCAATCCGTTTGGCGGCGGTTTCCCGCGCCGGCACTGATTTGTTTTTCAATTATTTGCGTGCAGACCAAACCTGTCATCCAACTCGACGCCATCCACAAGACGTATCACACCGGCGAAGTGGACGTCCATGCGGTGCGCGGCATTTCGTTGGAAATTTTCTCCGGCGAATTTGTCGCCATCATGGGTTCGAGCGGCTCCGGCAAGAGCACGTTGATGAACATGATCGGCGCGCTGGACCGGCCGACCGGCGGACATTACTGGCTGGATGGCATTGACGTTTCCACGCTCGGCCGCGACGCGCTGGCGGATGTGCGCAACGAGAAAATCGGTTTTGTGTTTCAAGGCTTCAACCTGCTGTCTCGCACGTCGGCGGTGGAAAACGTCGAAATGCCGATGCTTTACCACCGGCACCGCATCCCCGCGCACGAGCAGCAAACGCGCGCCACGGCGGCGCTCGAACTGGTCGGCCTCGGCGACCGCGCCGACCATCATCCCAACCAGCTTTCCGGTGGCCAGCAGCAACGCGTCGCCATCGCGCGCGCGCTCGTGAACCGGCCGTCGCTGCTGCTCGCCGACGAGCCGACCGGCAACCTCGACAGCCAGACGAGCATCGAAATCATGGGCGTGTTCCAGAAATTGAACGACCAAGGCATCACCATCATCATGGTCACGCATGAGTTGGATGTGGCACGGTTCACCAAACGCATGGTCATCTTGCGTGACGGAAAAATCGTCACCGACGAAGCCGTGCAGAACCGTTCAATTGGGGAAAAGGAATTGCTGCGGTTGCGCCAGGAACAACAAGCCGTCAAACTGGCGTCATGAGAATTTTTGCGTCCATCAAAATTGCCGGACGCGCGCTGCGCCGGAACAAGATGCGCTCGCTGCTGACGATGCTGGGCATCATCATCGGCGTCGGCGCGGTGATCGGCTCGGTGAGCCTCACGACAGGCGCGACGAAACAGGTCGAGAACCAGGTTGCCAGCCTGGGCGAAAATGTCATCACCGTTTTTTCCGGCAATTTCACCAGCGGCGCGATGCGCGGCGGCTGGGGCAGCGCGCCAACGCTGACCGTGGATGACGCCTATGCGATTGCCCTACTGCCGGACGTGGCCGCCGTCAGCCCGGAAGTGCGCGACCGCGAACAGATTCTTGCCGACGGCGAGAACTGGAACACGCAGGTAATGGGCGAATCGCCGGATTATCCGCAGATCGTCAACCGCAGCATTGCCAGCGGCGCGATGTTCACCGCGCAGGATGTCCGCAGCCTCGCCAAATCCGCCATCATTGGCAAAACCGTGGTGGACGAATTGTTTCCAGGCGAAAATCCGCTCGGACAAACTTTGCGCATTCGAGATATTCCTTTTCAAGTCGTCGGCGTGTTTGCCGCGAAAGGGTTCAATCTTTTCGGCCAGGATCAGGATGACATCGTGGTTGTCCCCTATTCCAGCCATATGCACCGGATTACAACACGCACGTTCTTGAACGACATTTTGGTGGAGGCTTCCAGCGACAAAACCATCATTCAGGCGCAGAATGAAGTCTCTGATTTGCTGTCGTCGCGGCATCGCAGCAAGGAACCTGATTTCACCGTGCGCAACCAGGCGGACTTGATGGACCGGGTTTCCGCTTCATCCCGTGTGATGGGTTCTTTGCTGGCGGGTGTTGCCGCAGTGTCTTTAATCGTTGGCGGAATCGGCATTATGAACATCATGCTCGTCAGCGTCACTGAACGGACGCGCGAGATCGGAATTCGCATGGCCGTGGGCGCGCGCGCGGCGGACATTCTGGTTCAGTTTTTGATTGAAGCCGTCACTTTGAGCGCAATCGGCGGCTCGCTTGGCATCATCGGTGGCATGACTTTTTCGTGGTTGATAGCCTACTTCCAACATTGGCCCACCGTTACGCCCACCGTCTGGATTGTGGTCGCTTTCATTTCCAGCGCGGTCATCGGCATCATCTCCGGCTTTTATCCCGCGTGGAAAGCGTCCAAGCTCGACCCGATTGACGCTTTGCGCTACGAATAGCGCGTGACCGCCGAAGCTTTATCAACGCACACGCCGGAGCTTTTTCAAAAGGCTGTCCGCAGCGCGGTGAAATTGCTCCGCGCCGGCGAAGTCGTCGCGCTGCCGACGGAAACCGTCTATGGCCTCGCGGCAAATGCGCTGGATGAAACAGCCGTCGCAAAAATATTCCAAATCAAGGGGCGCCCGGCGAACAATCCGATCATCGTCCACATCGCCGGCGTGGAAATGGCAAAACGCTGCGTGAGGGAATGGCCGGAAATTGCGGACAAACTTTCAAAATCTTTCTGGCCCGGCCCGCTGACAATTGTGTTGCCGCGTGCGGAAATAATCCCCGACAATGTGACGGCGGGTGGCGAAACCGTCGGCGTGCGCTGGCCTGGTCACCCGTTCATTCAAGCGGTGATCCGTGAGTGCGGTTTCCCTCTGGCCGCGCCGAGCGCCAATTTGTCGAACGAGATTTCCCCGACGAACGCGGGGCACGTCCGCAAAAATCTCGGCGATAAAATTCCACTGATCGTGGATGGCGGCCAGTCGCAGGTCGGAATTGAATCCACCGTTTTGGATTTGACAGTTTCGCCGCCCAGAATTTTGCGGCCGGGGATGATCCACGCGGAGTCGCTTCGGGCGGTTTGCGGAGAAGTCCAAAGTCCAAAGTCCAAAGTCCAAAGTCCAGAGACTGCGTTGCCCAGTCCCGGTCTGCTGAAAAAACATTATTCGCCGAAGGCGAAGTTGCTGGTCTTAAGCTGGCGCGACGAGGCGGAACTGGAATTCAAAATTAAAAATTCAAAATTAAAAATTCAAAACTGCCGCATCATCGCGCACACAAAAATTCCTTCGGACGAAAATTTTGCCGGCGTGAGCGTGATGCCGCATGACGCGGAGGCGTTCGCCCGCGCGCTTTACGCGGAACTGCACCGCTGCGACGCGGCGGGCGCGGAATGGATCGTCATTGAAACGCCGCCGGATTTGCCGGAGTGGTCGGGCGTTGCGGACCGTTTGCGGCGCGCGGCGGCGTGAAAGCACACCGCGTCGCGAGCGAAACCGTTCTTTTCACGAACAGCCGTTTTGAAATCACGAACTGGGCAGCCTGCCCGCGCAACCTGAAACTTTTCAGCAGCCAAGCCGCTCTTGCCGATAGCCGCTGCATCCGCGAGAGCAGCCATGCTTTTCCCGACGATAGCCGGACTATCCGACTTGGTAGCTGGTATATTCCAGCCAATAGCCGCACCAGCCGATTTGATGGCTGTGACAGTCCCGTCAATAGCCAGACCATTCCCGCCTTTGGCTGACATATTCCCGTCTGTAGCCAGAGCATTCCCGCCCGTAGCTGATGTATTCCAGTTGATAGCCAAAACTTCCAGTTCCAATGCTCCAATTTGCAAACCAACAACTTATGATTTGGTTAAGGCATTGAAAACGCTTCCCTGAATAAAAATCCATTTCCCTGCTTGACACACTTTTTATTTGCTGTCAAACCATCCGCGTTCGCACACTGACAAACCACAACTCACAAAAAATATGTCACAACGAAACTTCAACTTTCCCGTCGCGCTTCTTCTGGGTCAATCGCGCCGTCTGCTCGGCTCGTTGCGCGACGCCACCGACGGCCCCGCCGTTCAAAAACGCCTCAAGACCGGATTTGACGCCGCGCTCGAAACGCAAATTGCCACCGTCGAGCAAGGCGGCACTGACCAGAAAACCGCCGGCGGCGGCATGGTGGGATTGACGAAAGAACAAGCCGCCGCTTATACCGAAATGGAGCGGCTCATGGGCGGCGCGCGACACTCCGCGTCGCTGGCCTTTGCCAAGGGCGACCCGCGCCTGCATGACGTGACTTCGTTTTTTCGGGCCAGGTGATGTGTTAGTCTGGGACTTAAGAAAGGACCAGACAATGAAAGGCAAACGATATACGACGGAAGACAAGATTCGCATTTTGCGGGAGGCGGATCGCGGTGAAAGAAGCATTGCGGACATCT